>CAZBEU010000369.1:0-1733 GCA_964491005.1 uncultured archaeon
TAATTTTGATTATATCTTTAAATTAAATGTTTTAACTTTAAAAATTAATAAAAAGAAGTCAACAATAATGAAGATTAAAAAAAAATCATTTTTTAGCTTTATTTACTATAGGATCTGTGATTCTCAGTAATGTTATCCCTATAATGATTAATTTGAAAAAAAATACTGTAATCTCTGAAGACAATACCTCTGAAAATAATAATGATATTAAATTAAATACATTTACATCAATTCTCGATATTAAATATTTTATCGATAATAATCATTCAGATAAAATTGCCATACTACTTTTTGATTCGGGTCTATTGAAAGAAAAAACCGCATTGCGTTATATTGAGATTTTAAAAAAAAGAGATTTTGATTTAGTTCTTGGTATTGCTAACCCTAATAATATTAATGGTATTTTAAAGATTATTGATACCATTGAAGGTCCTGAAGATATGCTTTTTTTATATATTTGTGCTCATGGGAGATATTATAACCCTGGCATACTTAGCGCAGTTATATTTGATGATGAACTTCCTTATGTTTATGTGGAATCATATTCTTATGTTAAATTTGATGATGAATATCTATATTCATTTCAACTTGCCTATTATTTGAAATATGAATATGAGTCAAGAAATAAAGTATTTTTAGTAGATTCTTGTGAATCAGGAGGATTTGTTGAAAATATTATGTATTATGATGTTCCAGACGGTATAGGAATGTCCTCTTGTGATATAGATGAAAATACTTATGGAGATGGTAAACAGGGCTATTTTTCTAAAGGATTTTTCAATTATCTTGATATGGATGGAAAAAATCTTGATGTGGAAGATGCATTTCATGCAGGATGGGATCTTGTAGAGAAAGATCAGTATTTTCTTTGGTTTTTATTGAGAAAACGCCAAACACCTCAAATATCTTCTCGATTGTATTATGGTCGTTATTCTAGATGTATATTTTATATTGATTTTGAACCATCTATTACAAGACGTGATTTAATACGTATTGAAGAAGGTATTCCCATTTATTAAAAAATGGGTTTTTTTTTATTTTTAACTTTAATTATCTCAATTTTAAATAATTCTCTGAATAAAGATTCCAAAACTCTAACTTTAATATATTTAATTTTTTCTTATGTTGGAATAAAATTAATCTAATAGAAAAAAAAATATTTTTAATTTTAGATGCTGCTTTTTGAGCTCCAGAATTAAATCCTTAATTTTTTCCCGGTTCTATTCGCATGATATTGGATCCTGCTAACTGCTTTAGAGGACATTCTACCTTTTCCCTTTTTTATATAACTACCTTCTTAATTTTTTTGACAAAAATTTCATTATTGGTCCAATGTGTTTTATTAATCATTCTAAACCTAATCTATATAACTAAATCAATGTGAATAATATGAAATTAAAATCTCTACAAATAAAATTATTTTCTTTTTTGGGTGTAATAATCTTTAGTTCTATGTTTCTATCATATGGAGTTTTAGATATAAGCTTATTAGATGAAGAAAAAGGTTTATTTTTAAATTATTCTGCTGTAATTGAAGATTCGATCTTCATTAATGGTACAGCAACAGGTATTGGAGCTAAAAATTGGACTTGGGCTGAAAATCAGCCTTGGTGCTCTGGGGAAGGAACAATCAATAATCCATATATAATCAATAATTTATCCATAGATGGTCAAGAAAATTCAATACCAATACATATCATTAATTCAGATAAATATTTCAATATTTCAAATTG
>CAZBEU010000370.1:0-5348 GCA_964491005.1 uncultured archaeon
GAGAAGTACTAGGTAGGAAAGAAAATTTTATACAAAAAGTAACAACTGTGATCAGATGCAAACAATGTGAGGGAAAGTACACAAGAATTTTTCAAAATGGAGATTATACTTTTAAAACATTAGATAATGAGAATTGTCCAGAATGTAAAAAAAAAACGCCCTCAATAATTTTAGAAATCTATTCAGAATGGATCAATCCTAAAAAAGAAAAATAAAATTTATTGAAAACAGCAATGTATAATATTGGATTAGAAAAATTAATTGATCAAGCAGTAGCAAGGGATTTTAAAATACATAAAATTAATAATGAAGATAAAAAAAACGATTCTTATAAAGCATTAGAGTTTACATTGTCATTTAATAATATTGAAATAAAATATAAAAGAAAAGTAGAGAGTGAAAAATATCCAGTAGTTCCGAAATTTCAATATTTATTTGGATTTTATCCTAGAGAGGGACTATGTTTATTTGTTAAAAAAAAAGAACATAAGTTGGCTTTATGTGATGGACCATTAGAGGAAATTAATAAATCATGTTCATTAATTCATTCATTAATGTATCTTTTAGTCCCAGCAGATAGATTTGAAGTTTATTCATACCTTCCAGGATGTTGTGAAATTAATTGTCCTAATAGTCCTAATCAATATAATTTACGAATTAATCTCTATACAGCTAAAGATGAAGAATTAAAAAAAACTAAATCTTGAATTTTCTCTTTAGATTACTTATAACAAAATCAACAATAGTTTTAATATCTGTTCCAGGTCCATGGAACCCTTTTAATCCTTGTTCTTCTAAAAATTTCTTATCTTCATCAGGGATGATTCCTCCAACAGCAACTAATACATCATCTATATTATTTTCTCGGAGTTTCTCCATAATTTTAGAGCATAATGCATTATGAGCTCCACTAAGTATACTTAAGAGAAGAGCATCAGGATCTTCTTGAATTATTGAATTAAGAACATCATTTGGGGTTTGATGAATACCTGTGTATATAACTTCCATTCCAGCATCTCTTAAACCTCGTGCTATTACTTTTGCACCTCGATCATGTCCATCAAGACCTGGTTTTGCAACTATAACTTTAATTTTTCTTTCTTTAGACATATTTTATACTCTTTAAAATATTGATTCTTCAATATATATTCCAAAAATCTCTTTCAAAATGGCAATTATTTCACCTATGGATGCATATTCTTTAACTGCATCGATAATATGAGGCATCAAATTATCTGTTCCTTTGGCTGCATTTTTTAATTTTTCTAACGCCTTTTCTACAGCTTTATTATTTCTTATCTTTTTAATCTTTTCCAAATTATTTATTTGATTTTCAGCAACTTTTTCATCAATTCTTAAAATTTCGGGATTACGACAAGATTTTGGTTGAAATTTATTAACAGCAACAACAATTCTTTCTTTATTATCTATTTCCTTTTGATATTTATATGATGCATTAGCTATTTCTCTTTGGAAGAAGTTTTTTTTTATTGCAGGAATAACCCCTCCTAAATCTTCTATTTTCTTAAAATATATTTCAGCTTCTTCTTCCATTTTGTTAGTTAACCATTCTAAATAATATGATCCTGCTAATGGATCAACTGTATCGGCAATGCCCGATTCATTTGCAATAATTTGCTGAGTTCTTAGCGCTATTCTAACTGACTTCTCTGTAGGTAAACATAAAGCCTCATCATAAGAATTAGTATGTAATGATTGAGTTCCTCCTAAGACTCCAGCTAAAGCTTGAAGCGTAACTCTTACGATATTATTTTCTGATTCTTGTGCAGTTAAAGATACACCAGCAGTTTGAGTATGGAATCTTAATCTCATAGATTCTGGTTTTTTAGCTCCGTATTTATTTTTTAATTTTTTTGCCCAAATTCTTCTTGCTGCTCTATATTTTGCAATTTCTTCAAAAAAATTATTATGAGCATTAAAGAAGAAAGATAATCTGTGAGCAAAATCATCTATATTAAGACTTCTTTTAATAGCTTCTTCTATATAAGCAAATCCATCTGCAAGAGTAAATGCCAATTCTTGTACTGCAGTTGATCCAGCTTCTCTGATATGATACCCACTAATACTAATTGTATACCATTGAGGGACATTTTTTGAACAATATTCTATTGTATCAACAATCAATCTCATAGAAGGTTCTGGTGGAAAAATCCATGATTTCTGAGCAATATATTCTTTTAAAATATCATTTTGAATCGTTCCTCTCAATTGTTCAGGTTTTAATCCTTTTTTTTCTCCAACAACGATATACATAGCTAATAATATTGAAGCAGGACCATTAATTGTCATTGAGGTGGATATTTTAGACAAATCAATTCCATCAAAAAGTACTTCCATATCATTTAATGTATCTATAGCAACACCTACTTTTCCAATTTCTCCTAAGGATTTTTCATCACTTGATTCATATCCATATAAAGTTGGAAAATGAAATGCTACACTCAATCCAGTCTGACCATGTGCAATTAGAAATTTAAATCTTTCATTTGTCTGTCTAGCGGTCCCAAAACCAGCAAATTGGCGCATGGTCCAAAACCTTCCTCGATACATATTATCGTATGCACCTCTGGTAAAAGGATATTGACCTGGATCTCCAAGGTCTTTATTATAGTCAAATTTTTCAATATCTTTTGGACTATATAAGCGTTTAATTTCTATATTTGAAAGATTTTTAAAATTTCTTTTAATTGAAGTTTTTTTATTTTCAATTTCTTTATCTTTCTTACTTTCAGATTCAGTCATTTGTCATCATATTATTCAATTTACATACTATTTACTATTCTATCCTAATTAAATTAAAAATTTAAAAGATTATTAATTTTTTTAAACTAAATTCATATTATAGATTAATTTATTTAAGAATTCCATCTGATTTATTTTAGAATTATATTTTCATTAAACTGCTTTATATGCTTCATTAATAGCAGAACATCCTCCACATCTTACACATCCTGCTTTATGTTCAAGAGGATTAACTCCCAATTCTCTCATAAATTCTCCAATATTATAATATAATTCTAATAATGATTTATATGTTATGGATAGTTGTATATCCAATTTATTTGGTATTATTCTCACAGGAGTTATAAATGGAATGATTCCTATTGAAACTAATTCTTGTATACTCTTAGTTAATTTTACAATATCTTCTCCTAATCCAACAAGAATATAGGATTCTACTTGATTTTTACCAAAAATATCTATAGCATTTTTCCAATTATTCCTATAGAGTTGGTATGAAATGTGAGATTTTCCTGGTGTTATATATTTTCTAATATTTTTATCTAAGATTTCTATGTGAATACCTATAGTATCTGCACCATTATCCTTAAGTTGATTAAGATAATCTGGGTTAGAAACGGGCTCTAATTGAATGTGAATAGGTATATCTGGATGATCTTCTTTTAATTTTTTTAGTATATTGATATAGCGAAATATTACATTTTCCTCATTATGCTCTGAACCAGTTGTAAGAGTTATATGAGAGCATCTATTTTCCCTCTTTGCTTCAGTTATAACTTCAGATATTTGTTCAGGAGATTTTTCCAATATTGTATTTTTATTATTTAAACTTATTTCAATACCACAGAATTTACAAGCGGTTCCAAATTGCCAATAATCACATTTTTGATAAATTGTTGATGCTAAACAATCAATTCCATGGACTAAAGCAATTTTTCTCATTAATATATTATCTGATGTTCTTAAATTATCTAAATAATATTGAGGTGATTCAATGAGCTGAAATATCCCTAATGAGGATTTATTTTCTCTATTGATTATTTCAAATAAAGTTTTATTTTTATATTTTAAAGATAATTCACTTTTATTAGAATTTTTCCAAAGAGCTACATTTACTAATGTTTTATTATCTTTAAAAACGAAATATCTACCCCCGTAAGGCCCAGCGCCTCCTTTTCTCCCAAAATTAGATTTAAAATAAGAATTAAATTTCTCTTTATCAATATATATACCCTTGTAGAGTAATTCAGTTTTATTAGCAAGAATTTTATGGATATTTGGCATATTTTAAGAATAAATCTATTGTATATTCTTGAATATTATAGAGAAAATCTCATTTTCTATTATATTTATCAAATAAATTATAATTTTTATAACTAATTATGATAATTTAACACTCTTTATATTAAAAATAGATAAAAAAAAGTATAATTGAATCCGGACGAAATATTTTAATTTATACATTAGAAGGATTTAAAAAAAAAGAATTATATAAACGTCCCTTTAAACTAACTAGGAGGAAATAAATGTACAGAAGAATTTTACATAAGAGGAGATTTTGATATCTTTGAAAAATGGCAAATACTATATCTTAGGAAAATGGAAAGAGTATAAAAATTGACTCGACGACGAGAGTATTTAATAGATATTGTTGCAAGAATATTCAAGAAATACTCACAGAAATTATTAATAGTTAATAAAAAGAATATAAAATGTTATTACGTTGAAAATATATGAAATTTTATATAGGATAATTTTTTCTATTTGAGAATGTCAGAAATAATTGTTCCTTTAGATTATTCAAACTTACAAAATATTATCCCTAAAGAGGACGAAATTATCTATAGTGGTATATCGAATATGATGGCCATGAATATAACATTTTATGGCGTTCATGTAATCATATCTTCAAAAAATTTTTCTTACATTAGACAATACCCCAATAAAAAGCTAGATACCTATCCTAAAATAGAATTCAATTATGAAAAGAATTTAAAAAAGCGTGGTTATTTACAGCTGCTTCCTTTATATGAAATTGATTCTTGTTATTTTGATAATGGATGGAAATTACCAAAAATCACATTATCTAAAGTATTGGGGTTTGCTAATTTCGCTATAGTGCAATGTAAAGATTATGAAACAAAAGAAGATTTTAAAAAAAGAAAGAAAAATTTTCATCTTAAAATTTTACCATACGTGATTTCTTCCAAAAAAGAACATTTAAATGAATTAGAATCACATCCAGATGATTTTAAGTCAAAAGAAATCAATAAATTAAAAAAAACAATTAAAAAGTGGACTGAAGCATTGGAAAAAGAGGGTATATCACTTTAGGTTAAGTAAGAACTTATGAAATTGCCTCAATAATAATTAATAATTATTAATCGTAAAATGGGCGTATTACTAAACTCAACTCTAATAAATAATATCTATTATTTCATTATATCAAGAGATATATTTAAATTGTCTTTTTCTTATTATTTTTCTAAAAAATATTCTTTGATAATTTAATTCATAAAAAAAAGAGATCTTCATAATTTAGGATAATTCAAAAATCCTGTTATTATTTAGGGTCATTTTATGAA
>CAZBEU010000371.1:0-1554 GCA_964491005.1 uncultured archaeon
AATAAATTGATTTTAGAATTGGACTCCCAACAACTAAGGAATTTGGATTCTTACTTCTATGACCACAGCACCTAAAATATCTCTGATATAAACTTTACAAGTTAAACGTCTCCTATTCCTTATGGTAGATGGACGATAAATAATTGATTTTCTTATTTATCAATATCTTTAATTGAATTTCCTTTAATTTAAAAAATATAGAGTATTATAATCTGGTGAATTCCTTATATTCATCCATGCCATAGAAATATGGCTTTCTATTACAACATAGTAATAATTTCTAATTTTAAAAAATAAAAAAGAGAATTAAATTTTAATTATAATACTTATTTTAGTATTATTCTTTCTTCTAATCCTTGATTTTATAATAATATGGTATTAAAAAAAAAGAATAAATATACAAAATTTTACTATTTATTTGGTTAAGGTTTTTTATTTTTACATTCTAAATTAAATTATTTCTATAAAAATGCAAATTTATGAGGCAGGAATAATAATTGGTGGAATTCCAATTATAAGCGAAAATTATATTAATCCTAACGAAAAAGATGAGGATTTAATTCATAAATGTGCATTATTATCTTGTTTACTAAATTTTGCTGAAGCTTTAATTTCACCCATAGAATCTTTTGAAAGTAATAAATATAATTTTGCATTTAGAAAAAGTGAAATAGAAACAGTAAACTCAGAAATTATTGATATTTTTGTCTATTTGGTTCTCAACAATGATGCAAAGTTTAATAAATATTTAAATAAAAAGATTAAACCCATTTTAAACGATATTCTTGATCAATTTAAATTAAAATATTATGGTAGAGACTTCTCATATTGTACGCAATTTATTCAGTTTAAAGATATTATTAAACAAATTCTAATCAAAAATAAGAAAAAGTTGGGATTCGAAAATTTAATTACCTAATATTACACAAAATAAATCTTAATCAAATTTTTTCAAAATTATATAAATAATAATAAGATTAATTCTTTAAATGTTAGAAATAAAGATCTTTTTTTAAATCCATAGAAAATGTAAAATTTCCATTTTAATTTATGAATATAAAGAAATTAGAGCTAAAACATAGATATATAAAACATAAGAACGATAATAAGAATTATATTAAAATTAGTTATTTTTATTCATCTTTTTTAACTATTGAAACCCCTTTAAAAAATAGATAAGAATAAAATTTATTGAAATATGTTATTTATGGGTATTAATTTGGAAAATATATTGGTCATTTTTTCAATAGAAATAATCATAGTCATAATTTTCATTTTATTAGGATTTAATCTCTTAATACCCAAAGAAGATAATCTAAATATATATTTCGTTCGCTTTTTTAGACTCTTTGCTCTTGGTAATTTTTTTCTAATTGTATATTTAATTTTTATGATAATTACCTTAAATAAAATAATTGAACTTCTGGTTTATTGTATTTCAATATTTTTTCTTTGTATTGCTCTCTATCATCTTAATATTGTGAATAATTTAATTTTAAAGTCAAATATTACTTTTCAAAATTCTCAGATCAATAGATCTCTTAAGATATATTA
>CAZBEU010000372.1:0-2476 GCA_964491005.1 uncultured archaeon
TTACTGTGGAATATTTTCTGAACAAAAATGAATTCTTTTATCATTCTATTCAAGAATTTTCTGACAAAATATACAATTTATAAATCTTTAAAAATGGAATCAATTGATGTTCTCTCTTTTAATTATTATTAGAAAATTTAGATTTCCTATTAAAATTCGATATTTTATCAATTAATAATCTTATATTTTAAAAAGATGCCTTTTATCATCCATTAGAGTGAGTTTAGCAAAACTGTCCTTTCAATTCGATTTTCCATTAAAATAATCACTTTTTCCATGGAAAAAAGCTTTTATAAGATAAATATTTTAACATTGATTAATAATGTTAGATTTTAACAATTTAATACTTTCTTCCCTAGCTTTAAGTAATGTTTTTTCAGTAATCCCTTTCATTTCTTCATTAAGTAAGATCTTTTCTTTTAAAACTTTTTTAAACAATAAATATTCATCTTTTCTGCTAATAAATGGATCCACTTTTTCTGTATAAATAAAATTTTCAATTGATTTCTTCTTTCCATTTTTATTATCTTCTGTGAGATCAAATCTATAATCCTTATAAACCAAAAAACAATGTACCATTGGTACATAAGGTATTTTATATTTTTCTAAAATTTTATTAGCACCTATAGCGATATCTTCAGTAAACTTATAGATCCCAACTTTTTTATAGAGGGAGATACCAAGCTCTTCAGCAAGACCAGCAATGATTGCATGTTTAGTTGTACAAGGTCCCATTTTCTCTTTAAAAAAGATCATTTTGTCATCATAGTTTGAATTATAACCATATTTTTCATTATGTACGTAAATACAAGCTTCCTTAAATGAATTAATTCCTAAAGCTAAAAATTTTTTCGATATTTTACCCATAGGTTTGATTTCTAAATCAGGTAAATTATTATATGAATCCATTATTTTACCTTTTTGTTTATTTTATTTATAAAATAGTCTACTTTTATTCTATTAATAATTTAGGATATTTCAATATGCTCACCAGTTACCATATAATGTACTTTTTCTGCAATTTTGCATGCATGATCTCCACATCTTTCTAAGTATCGAGCTACCATTTGATAATGAGCACAAGATGTTATTTTTTTAGGATCTTCCATCATATAAGTTAAACATTCTCTAAATATACTCCATCTGAGTTTATCGATTTCATCATCTCTTTCTTGAAAGTTCTTTATTATTTTAATATTTGCTTTATCAAAGGCTTCTAAAGTATCCTTTATTAAATCGTGTACATGCTCCCAAATATGTTCTAAATTTACTAATTTTATAGTTATTGATGTTTTTGATAAATCCTCAATTACTATATTTGCAATATCTTTTCCATATCTACCAATTCTATATAAATAAGTATTAACTTTTAAACAGGTTGCGATTGTTCTCATATCAATTGCCATTGGATTATGTAAAGCTATTAATTTTAATGCCTTATCTTCAATTTTTATATCAAATTCATGTAATTGTTCTTTCTTGGGTTTTACAATCTTAGCAAGTTCAATATCATTATTAATTAAAGCAGTTATCGAATCCTTTAGCATATTTAATGCAAGATTACCCATATCCAAAATTGAATTTTTTAATTCAACTATTTCTTTATGAAACTCTCTTGTTGTCAATTTAATTACCTCCTAACCAAATCTTCCTGTTATATAATTTTCTGTTAATTCTTTTTTTGGATTCTCAAAAATTTGTTCAGTTTTTCCAAATTCAATCATCTTTCCCAAATACATGAATCCAGTATAATCACTAATCCTCGCTGCTTGTTGCATGTTATGAGTAACGATAATTATTGTATATTTCTTTTTTAACTCAGAAATTAATTCTTCAATTTTAGAAACAGCAATAGGATCCAATGAAGAGGTTGGCTCATCCATAAGAATTATTTTAGGTTCAATTGCTAACGCTCTAGCAATACATAATCTTTGTTGTTGCCCACCTGATAAAGTAAGCGCAGAATTATTAAGTCTATCATATACCTCATCCCAAAGTACTGCTAATTTAAGATACTTCTCAATTAATTTATTTAATAAATTTGAGTCATAAATTTTATGAATTTTTGGTCCATATGTCATATTATCAGCTATTGACATTGGAAAAGGATTCGGTTTTTGAAAGATCATACCAATCTGAGTTCTTATTTTTCGAACATTTGCTTTCTTTTTGTAAATATTATCTCCATTAAAAAAAATTTCACCAGTTATTTTACAATTATCAATAACATCATTCATACGATTAAAGCATCGAATTAGAGTACTTTTTCCACATCCAGATGGCCCAATAATTGCTGTTACTTTATTCTTTTGGATAGAGATATTATTATCTATTAATGCATGATTATCAGCATACCACAAATTCAATTTCTTTGTCTCGATAATCGTCTCATTTTTATTTCTATCATTATTCATATTTTTTCTAATTCCTCCAAAATTTTCTTTAGTCTTGCTATTTAATTTTATATTCAAATTTA
>CAZBEU010000373.1:0-8548 GCA_964491005.1 uncultured archaeon
AATATATAAAAATAAAAAAAAAGGAAATTTAAATTATTTTTTTTAAATTATGGTTCAAAACCATAAATAAGTATTTCATCTTCATATACTGGAATATATTCTGTTTCTTGCCAATTAGCATCCAAACCTTGATATGAAAAATCATTAGTTGGATCCCAAGCTGTGCTATTAACTTCACTATCTATTGCATATCCAATACGTATTTGAAGTTGTCTAGAACTATAAGGAGTGCCACCAGGGAAGAATAGTGTATTATTATATTGAATTTGGATATAGTAAATATCTCCAGACAATAAAATAGGACCAGTAAGATTTACTGCAACGTCAGAGATAATGTCAACGGTTATATTCCCTATATTGTATCCAGCTGCTGTTACTTCAGAGATATTAAAGAAATAACGATAAGATAAATTATCAGAAACTCGAGCAGGCCAAGTAGTATGATCATTTAGTCTAATATTAATAATTGTACTAATTTCATCTGGTGTAAATGTTTCTTCAGCTTCAATATAATAGTGTGAATATACACTAATATTATCGATATAAAGACTTACAGCTTCTAATCCCATATTGATTTGAAAACGTGCTCCCGTATCTGTTTCTTCAGTCATATTAAATGTAAAAGTGTAAAGTGTCATTGTTGTTGTGAGAGTATATGTTCCTTGTCCATATGATGTATATTCACCACCTTCTTCACCAACAATTACTTCAATATCACGTGATGATTCAGCACGTGCATAAAAACTAACTGTATAATTCTCATATTGTCTTATTGTTAGACCCCCTTGAAGTAATTGTACATGCCAGCCATCTGTACCTGCAGTTGTAACATCTACAAATAATTCTCCACTTGAAGCATCATATGACCCTACCGCTGGAGTGTTAATACCAGTACCCCAACCAGTTGTACCATCTGAAAAATCTCCATTAGAAAGAAGTTCTCCTTCAATTCCAGTAATAATAATTACTTCAGGTTCAGCATATGAATAGACGCCTATATCATCTAGAAATATATTCACACTTGTTGCATTACCTCCCATATTAATTTGAAAAGATGCTGCATCATCAGTATTTTCTGTCATTGTAAATGTAAACTCATAATACGTCATTGTTGTTGTTAAATTATACTCTTCAATACCATAAGGAGTATAATCATCACCTACTTCACCTACTAGAACCTTAATAGAACGATTTAAAGCATCAGCACGAGCATAGAAACTCACTGTGTAATTTTCACCCTTTCTGATTTTAAGAGGGCTTTGTGATAATTGCACATGCCAATCATCAGTTCCACCATTCGTAATATCAACAAGAAGTTCTCCACTTGAAGCGTCATATGATCCAACACCACCCTCATTAAAGTTCGCACTCCATCCTTCTAAACCATCTGAAAAATCTCCATTTTCAAGAAGTTCTCCTTCAACAATTTCTGCATATGAATAGACACTTATATCATCTAGAAATATATTCACACTTGTTGCATTACCTCCCATATTAATTTGGAAGGAAGCTAATGGATCAGTATCTTCTGTCATTGTAAATGTAAACTCATAGTATGTCATTATTGTTGTTAAATTATATTCTTCAATACCATAAGCAGTATAATCATCACCTACTTCACCAACAAGCACTTTAATAGAACGATTTAAAGCATCAGCACGAGCATAGAAGCTCACAGTATAATTCTGATTCTTTTTAATTAAGAGAGGGCTTTGTGATAATTGCACATGCCAATCATCAGTTCCACCATTCGTAATATCAACAAGAAGTTCTCCACTTGAAGCGTCATATGATCCAACACCACCCTCATTAAAGTTCGCACTCCATCCTTCTAAGCCATCCGAAAAATCTCCATTTTCAAGTAGTTCTCCTTCAATATTTAGAACTCCTGGACCAGCTCTTTCATAGACACTTATATTATCGAGATAAACATTTACATTATCTAATCCCATATTAACTTGGAATCGAGCTGCTTCATCAGTTTCTTCTTCCATGATAAAGGATAGAGAATATTTCGTCATAGTAGTTGTAAGACTTATATCCATCTCGCCATATGAGGTATAATCACCACCTTCTTCACCAAGTATTGCTTTAATATTACGGGGAGAATCCGCACGAGCTAGGAAACTAATGGTATAATTCATTCCTTCTTCAATAACTAAACCACCTTGAATTAATTGGACATTCCAATCACCAGATGTTCCTCCAGAAGTTATATCGACATATAATTCGTCACTTACTACAGAATAGTCTGCTATTGCACCTTCACCGTCATATGCATTACAAGTCCATGAATTTAATCCATTTGAAAAATCACCATTTGTAATAAGTTCTCCATCAGGTGTTGGAGGTAAATCAAGTCTTCCCGAAGCATAAATCTCAGAAGATTGTTCTTCTAATGTGAAGTTTGGAAAATCTAATAGAGTACTCACATCATCAAAATATTTATCACTAAGAAATGTTAGAGCCCCTATTAATCCTGAATTATAATCACAAGCTACCTCATTTTTTTGATAGTCTGTTCTTATATCATCCCAAGAATCATCTAAACCAGGCCCACCAACAAGTGCTCCATATAAGATATGTTGAGTTTTCTCAGGGATAGCCATAGAAAGTGCCCAAGATCCATGAGCTGTTCTATGATGTGGATTTTGAGGTGAATTGACACCAAAACCAATCATATAACTTCCCTTTCTGGGATTTTCACCTAGAATATAATCTATCTGTTTTTCTGTAAAAGTTTGATATTTCTGTGCTTTTCCAGGAGTACAAAGATCATCCGTACCCCATATAGATGCTACAAAAGCAGTATTAGCACTATATCTTAATACACCCCACTCTCCACCAAAAGCAAGACCACCGGGAGTATAAGGAATATCTCCACTAGGAAGCCAGCTATCAAGATAATCCTCAATAAGATGAATATATATTGGATTAGTTGTATTTTGAGCTAGAAATACATATGCTAAATAAGCCATATTATCCCAATCATGAGTCATATGTTCTTCTTCATTAATTACAATATTTCCTACATTAGATTCCGCAGAAGTTAAATACGCACTATTACCTGTTTTTATGTATAATAATATTGCTGCAGCTACTAATTCATCCCAAAATCCATGGTATGAATGATAATAGAGTCCAGCTATTTCTTCATAGTAAGTATCGTCTTGAGTTGCATAAGCAAAAGTATATAATTCTTCTGCATGTGCTAAACATTCATCGGCATAAGCAGAATCAAAATCTTCAAATATAATTGAAGTTAATGCAAGAGCAGCTGCTGTTGCAGCAACTGGTGTTGTAGCATGTTGAGTAGTATTTGCTACAAAAGATTCTCTCTCATAAAGTAAATCTATAACTTCAGCAGAAGCCCAATATGCATGATCTTTTTCTCCATCACCAACTTGGAAATAAAACTCATTTGTATCAGTATGGCATTTTATAAGATAATCAGTACCCCATTTTATTTGATCTAATGTCTCATTTATTAGTCCCAAATTTGTAAGGGCTTCACTATATTCATATACAGTCCAAGCAACAGTAGCGGCTGTAGATGCCATAGGTAAAGCAAATTTAACGTGATCGCCCGCATCATAATATCCGCCAGAAAGGTCTTCTCCTACATCAGCACCATCATTTAAACAAGAATCGTCACGCCATATTACAGGATTATCATCAGGGAGATCTCCTGATCGTTGTTGTAAATAGAAGTAAATTGCCTTCTGTAAAGCTTCACCATAATTGAAAATATCAATAACATGTACTAAATATGTATCAGTTGCATTATATCCACTAGCATCTTCAAATACTATAGAATATTCATAATAATTTTTTGCTAAACCATCAATATTGGTACTTATTGTACTTCCAGATTTCCAAGAACCACTGGTAATTTCTGTACCATTTCGAGCAATAGAGTAAGATGTAGGATTATCATCAGTGGCAGTCCAATTTAGGTAATTTCCAACTACATTATATTTATATGATATATAAGGTCTATCAGTGATTACTGGAGGTTTTGGTTCGGAAAAAAGATTTAAATAGATAAGAACACCAATTAATGATGCAAATATTATAGCAAATATAGAAATTAATGCTTTAGAGCTATTTTTTAGTTTTGTCATAAATTTATTAACCCCATTGTTAAAATAACAAGGATATTGTTATACATCATAAATTCTATTTAAAGATTTACTATTCAATAGTACATATATACTATTTTTTTAGTATAATTAGATATTCCTATAATGATCATAGGATATAGGAGAATAAAATATTATGATCTTCAAAATAATATCGATTTGATAATAATATCTCAATAAAAGTATTAGGTAGTATAAAAATATTATTTTTGATCATTTTGAAAATAATACCACAGAAAAAAGAAATTAAAAATATCGAATTTATCCTTTAAAAAATAAAAATATATTATTGAAAAAGCAGATTGGTCCAATTGTTTAATCTTTTTTTTTCTTTATAATTTCCAGATATCATATGCTTTTTCTAAATTTCCAATAGCTTCAAGTTCAATTTTCTTAACTTTTTGAAGAATATCAATACCTTTTTTTCGCTTTTCTAAAGTAATATTATAGTCTTTTTTTTGTTGTAGATGAGGAAACATTATATTAAAATGCTCTAATCGCATTTTAGCTTTCTGATAGGATTCACTTGCAAATTTTAGAAATTTAGATTGAGGAGTTTCTTTGTATATACGAGATAATCGTTCTAAATATTCAGATGCAACATTTTTGGCATCATAATAATATTGACCTAGATTTTCACTAACAAAGTTTATAACTTGTTCTTTCTTGCCTGAATCTAACACATTAATCCATTTATCATATGCTTCTGGACCGGAAGTAATCTCACTCTGTAAGAAAAAATCTCCTCTGGCAAAGTTTATTGCTCTTTTTATTGATTTTTTATCTTCTATTTCAGGTATTCTTTTTTGCTTTTCTTCAGTAAAATAGAAATGTACAAATTTATTTATCAGATGTAATTGATCAAATCTAATAGGAATTTCTTCTCTTCCTTCAATATGATAATATGTACTAACAAGATAACTATCATTGCGATACCCATTCACAATTGCGAAACCATTTCCATGAACGCCTAATAAAACAACGGGAGTATTATATTCATCAATTATCTTACATATTTGATTAAAAATATTTAAACCTGTATCAGAATCTTCATTTTCTAATTGCCATACACCGGAATATTTCCTTTTTCTTTTCCATAGGTTCATTTTCCACCCAAAACTCTCTGTTCCTAAATAAATTTCTTCCCAAGCGTTTTTAGATAATATTGACGCGGTTATTAATCTTGAATCCGTAACTATAAAACAATAACCAGATCTTCCACTAACAAAGATATAATCATGACTTTCACCCAATGATGCTAATACTCCTGAAACCGAAGAAATATAAGAATTCCATCCCCCCTGATAGTGAGCATAATTACTTATGATATGTTCATTTAATACTCTAGTATTTTTATAAAATTGTGGCCATTGATTGTATTTTTCTATCATTTCTTTTTGTTCTTTTTGCCTCTCTAATATTAGATTTTGATATGTATCCGTAATAGCAGTAATAATTTTAAGTCCTGTAAATGTTATTTTATATCTCCCCCAATCTTCTCTTTCAATAAGATTCATATTCATTAAAAAATCAAGGTGATGAACTAATGTGGTTCTTTTAATTGTTAAATTAACTAATAAGAAAGAAAAGTTTCTGGGTTTTTTTAGTAGAAAATTAAGTATAGAAAGTCTTTTTGGACTTGCTATTGCTTTTAATAAATCAGTGATCTCTTCAAATGATTCCGAAAGGATTGAGGTTATTTTTTCAATTGTAAGATCATCATCTGATTTTGTTATTTTTTCCAACATGATCAAACTAATAAATATTAAATATAAGGATATAAAATAATAATATCTTTACCAAAATAAATAGATTAAGAATTATTATCAATTGATATTTTAATTTTCTGATATAATGAAGTTTTTGATCATACCTTTTCTTTTAAAATATAGTAAAATAAGAAGATTTTAAACTAAAGATGTAAGTTCTGCTAAATATTTTTTTTTAATTTTATTAAAAATTATATTTAATAAAACCTGCTCTGCTTTATTATATGTTACTGGTAAGATTTCATCCTTTAACCAAAAATTAAATGCATCCATAAACTTATTTATAGAATCTGTTGATGGTACAGCAGTCAATTCCTCAAAATACATTTTAAAATATTTTTCCAATGGATTTATTTCTTCAATAACTTCACTATCTTCTTCTTCTAAAGTCTGTGTTTCATAATATTCTTGATATAAAGAAATATTTTCATAAGCGCTAATCATATTTCTTATATGGTTTGTAAAATTCTCATCATTAGATAATTCAATTAATTTATTTTTAGCCATTTCATTTGCTTTATTTATTTCATAGTATTCTGAGGGGGAAATCAATTTTTTATCTCTTAATTTCTGTACCTTAAGATGAGTTTTATCGATTTCTCCTGTAAACTCTAATAGATTAGTTAAATATTGAGGAAAAATAGCAGAAAGATTTCTATTTATATCTTTAACAATATCCAAAAAAGTGAGAAGAGACCTACTGAAGATTATTCTTGCTTCTAAAACAGGTCTTATATCTTTAGATTCATTGTAAAGATCTTCCATAAACCGAAATTTCATTATATCTAATTTTTGCTGTTCTAGCATGTTTTTCAGCCTTACCAATTTATCAGATGGTTCTTCAAGACCTTCTGATGCAGCATTCTGTATATCTTGATGTAATTGATCAATACTCATCTTAGTTTCTTTTAATTTAATTTGACTCAGATAATAATCCACTGATTTCACTTTAATATAATCTTGATTTTCATCAAGGAAATTTTCAATTAATTTAAAGGTTTTTTCAGAAGGTTCATATAGATATTTCATTATATAAATGTAGATTAAGCGATCTGAGGCAATAATATTATGATCATAGAATTTATTTACCTCAAGATTTTCATAGAGTTCAAATAATGATTTAAAATATGCATCGAGAATTTCTCTTTTTTTCATAGAATCCAATGGAATAGATTCAGATTCTTTAAAGAAATATTTATCAAATTTTTTTACTAAATCAAGATAATAAAAGACTGTATTAATATTTCCAAGAGTATTTATACCTTTTTGTGTTTTAAGATTCTCTTTACCAATTGATTCTAGTGGACTTACATCTTTAAACATATCAACTATAATATCAGGATATTTCTTCCTATTTATATCATATGATTGAATATAGAAGCCTTTTAATGTTAATATAGGAATAATTGATCTAATTATCATTGTCCTTTTTTTAATTGCATTGAGATCCTCTTTTATAATACTATTTATATGTTCATCAATAGATTGTTTTTTTTCATTATCAGCATATTTCCTATCTTTTAATAATTGATTCATTTTAATAGCTCTTATCATTGGGTTTCTCCCACTATAAATTTCTAATAGAATTTTACCCAAAATAACAAAAGCCACAGATCCAGTTAATGCTTTATCCTCATTTTTATCCTTCAACACAGGACGAGTTAATAAATTCATTAATCTAAACATAAATATTTTCTCATCCTCTCTTGGGAGGTCTAATACCTTATCTCTAAATTCTTTAATTATCTTATTTTCAGGATATTTATTGTTCCAAAGTTCATCTATTAATCGATCTCCTTTATCATTTGGAAGAATTTCTATATACCTTGTTAAAATTAAATTGATAGCATCAGCCCAGTTTGAATGTTCTTTAGATAAAGGAATCTCTTCATGGTAATCTGCTAATAAATCATGAATATTTGATGCTTCTTCAATTACTTTTGGGCCTTCATATTTTCCAAGAGTGTATTCTACAATTTCATCAAAATTTGGATTTTTTGATTTGATAAATATCGGCTTATTTGTTTCTAAAAATAACTTATATAAATCAAATAAACTCCTAATTTTACGTTTTGATCGATTTATAATAAATTGATTAATTTCTTCCTTTGTAAGATCAGTAAGTTCTTTTAAAGAATTAGTATATATTAAAGATCTAGATAGAGTAAGTTCAATCTCTTTTGGATCGATATTGTTCATGGTTTCAGAATATTTTGTTAAGAAACGAGAAATATCTGAAGCCAAATAAGAGCCATGAGCTTCAGGTAATTCAGATAAAGAGGTTAATAATTCATTAATCATTACTTCTGCTTTAAAATTACCAAGAATTCTTCCATATTTATCCTCAACTCGTTTTAGGAATCCGCCAACATCAGTAAATTTGACATGTTCTTTTTCTTCCCCCAATACTAAATCAAGAATACCATTTATATTTTTTATTGATTCTTTAAACTCAGATTTTAATGCTTTTTCTGTAAATGATACAAATAAGTCAAACAAATTTCCTAATGTATTTTTGCTTCTCCTTATTATTTCTTGATCTAATTGGTTTTTATTTTTACCTTTGGTATCTTTTAAAGCATGATTAAAAAGAAGTATAGCATTTATTTTTTTTTTTATATCATCTTTACTTAATCT
>CAZBEU010000374.1:0-3179 GCA_964491005.1 uncultured archaeon
ATCCGTGGTGATTGGGAAGGCCTGGCGGAAGATAAAATTAGGCTTGATGAGGGCCTCTACCCCGGCCCCCACCAGGGGGTTGAGGCCACCCAGGGCCTGCAGGGCGGTGCGGAGCATGCGCTCCGGGTCCTTGCCCTGGACTGAGACCACCAGGGGTTTGCCCCCCTCCGTAAAGGGGTTGGGGATACCTGACCGAGGTTCATGCGCCCCCCTGAAACACCCGGAACCCCAAGCCGATAGGGCCGCAGCGCCCCCTACGGCCATCTTGATAAAATCCCGGCGGGATAAATTTCTCTTATTTTCTTTCTCCACGAGCCATGACTCCTTTGCGCTTATTTCCCTTCCCGCCCCAATCGGAAGAGCACACGTCTGAACTCCAGTCACGCACTCATATCTCGTATGCCGTATCATTTTTCTAATATCAGAAGGCGTTTTCACCCAGCTCGATGTCTTCTTATCAAAAGTTCCAAGTTCCTGTAATTCTCGATATTGTTCTTCTGTTAAAATCTCAATACCTATGGCATCTGCTAGATCAATAGCATTACCTGCTGGATGCACACCTTTTTTTTCCTTTACTTCCTGTCCTTTATGATCATAGCAAATATATCTACGACCTATGGGACTTTCTGCTGAACAATCATAAAAAAAATATTCATCTGTTTTTTTATCATAATTAACCACATCAGGTTCACCACCAGTTCTTTCCATTTCATTAAGTGACCATAGTTTTTCAGAATTACCTTCCAGCTTTGCTTGGATTTTAGCCCATTCAAGTCTCTTATGGCGATCCATGTTTTTATCAAAACGAGCTTTCAATACTCTGAGTAGATCCTCACTTTGTCCTGGTGACAAAATCTCTTTGATGATTATAATTTTCTGGATAATTTTATTAGTTTTCGATTTGGACATAATTTAAAGATTTATTTTGAAATTTTAAATTATTCCTCTTTAAATAATAAAATAAATGTCGAATTTGGTTGTTTCTTGTAAGTTTTTATTAGATTCTTTTATATTAAATTATTATATAAACATTCAATTCCTATCTATCAATAATATTGAGTTTCTTCTTCATTTCATTTGGTTTTTTTGAATTTATTAACCTTGTAGAGACAAAGAATTTCAACTCAGGTGTAAACCATAGTTGATGATTTTATTTTTAAATATGGACATTTCTTAAATGTTTTTATGATTACCATCTCATAGAGGTTTTCATAGGACAGATAAAATGTAGATATATGTATTCTATTGGAATTGCAGCAGTTCTCTTAGGGGTCTGAAACTTGGTTATACTTCTATTAATGGTGATATTTTACAACAATTTTCACCAAATAATATTTGGATAGACAATAATGAATCATTTTGGAAAATTAAAAATCCTCAAGATTTAGAAAATTGGTTAGAAAAATTAAGGGATGATTTTTCAAATGATGAAAATAAAATATCTATTGAAGAACCACAAAAATATTGTATCTCTTGTGGAAATAGGATAAATAAAGAATATATATTTTGCTCTGTTTGTGGAAATAAAAATAATTTTCCTAAAATAAAACCATTAAAACAAAAAAAATGTCCATATTGTACAGAAAATATTAATTCATCAGCAAAATATTGTAATTTTTGTGGTTCGAATTTATTAAAAAAATGAACTGATTCTTTTTTGAAGATTTATAAATCATATCAGCAAAAAATATTATCAAATTAATTTCTTGAAATCTTCATAGCATTTATCATCATATTTTCTAATCTTTTTTTAAAAAAAGGAATTTTATATAAACAGACAATAAATCGATTTATTCTTCCTGGTATAACAATTAATTTTCCTTTTTTCAATTTATCTAATGATTGTTTAACTACATTTTGTGGAGACATCCAATCCTCTTCTGGTGGAACCTTAGAAAAATCAAAATTATCCCAATCACCATAGGAATAGATATCTGTTTTTGTGATTCCTGGGCATAAAACTTGAATTTTAATATTTGTATCTTTGAGTTCTAAACTCAATGCTTTTGAGAATCCAATTAAGAATTGTTTTGTTGCGCCATATATTACCGTTTGAGGAGCAGGAGTAAAAGCACCCATTGAAGATACATTAACAATTGCACCTCGTTGTTGAGATATCATTTTTGGCAATACAATTCTGGTAAAATAAATCGGAGCAATATTATGGACATATATCATATTCAAGGAAGTCTTAATTGAATTGTTCTCAAAATAACCTAGTGTTGAAAAACCTGCATTATTTATTAGAATATCAATGTTAGATATTTTAGTAAGATGATAAACTAATTGTTCAACTTCATGAAATATACTTAAATCACAAATATAAGTTTTTATTGTCTGAGATTTATTAGCTTCTATTTCTTTTACAAATGTAGAAAGTTTTTCTCCTCTTTTATCGATAAGAAATAATGAAAATCCTTGCTTATATAATTCTCTCGCGTATTCCGCTCCAATTCCAGCTGCGGCTCCTGTAATAATAGCAAATCCTGGATCATTCCATTCTAAAAAGTTTTCTCTTTCTTTTTTTTTTTTCATTTTCATATCTATATTATTATTGAGTTTTGCTCAATAAAAAGTTTTTGAGTAATACTCAATATTTTATTTATATGAATACAAAAGTAAATCGCATCCGAAATAAAAAAGAAAAAATTAAACTGATATATGAAATATTTTATAAATTATTAAATAAGATTGGATATGATAAATTAACAACAAATCTTATTGCTAAAGAAGCAAAAATAAGTATTGGCACAATTTATCATTATTTTCCTAAAGGAAAAGTTGATATTTTAAAAGGGACTATAAAACATATTTCTTCCAATTTAATCGATTTTGATGAATTTAAATCTATTAATCAAAAAAATCATCCTGAAAAACTAAGAAAATTTATAAAAAAATACATTGAAAGTCATCGAAATAACTATCAATACCATCTCGCAATACAAATGGCTGAATTATCTCATCCTAAGCTCTTTAAAAGTATGAATACATCAACTAATGATTTTTTTTGGGAAATTGTACAAAAATTGCATGATTTAAATTCCTTTTATAAAAATATACCTCAACCTATATTGTTTCGCTCATTAATGATAATGTATAATACTTTAGAGGCTTTGGTTCATCGTCATTTATTCATAACATCTCTTTTCAATACAGATGAAGAATTAGTTGAATATTTA
>CAZBEU010000375.1:0-2062 GCA_964491005.1 uncultured archaeon
TACCCATAGACTGATAAAAACATGTTCATGTAAAACTGAAAATGGTTGCCCTTGCTGTTGTCTTAGTCCTCGTTGTGGTAATCAAAATGAACCTTTAGATAAAAAGGGAGCTCTTTTTATGTTGGATAAAATTGTCAATTCTTTATAATTAATTATTAATTTCGATTATCAAAATCTTTTGCATCAATCCAATAATTAAAAAGTTTTAAATTATTTAGAGAAATAATGTAAATCTTTAGGATAAATTTTATACATTCATGAAGATAATGAATTTTAGGTTAACAAGATTACGTACAATATATCTTATTTACGTTATTTTTATATTGGTAATTACTTTGTTACCAATAGATATTATTTTATTATATATCTTTCCAGATGATAGCTATTATTATTTTGAGATCGCAAAAAATACTGCAATCAATGGATTTATCTCTTTTGACAATATAAATAAAACCAATGGATTTCATCCTTTATGGTTTATTATGTTAATTCCTATTTTTCTCCTTAATTTGGATAAAATTATAGCATTAAGAATGATCCTATTATTTCAAGGAATCATAATTGGAATTGCCGTTTATTTTATTTATAAAATTATAAGAATTTATTTTGATGAAAAATCAGGTTTATTTGGAAGTTTAATATTCCTTTTCTTACCACTAAGCTTTTTAACGTATTTAGATGGATGCGAAGCATCACTTAATATTTTATTATTAGCAATTGTGATATATCAATTGTTAATAAATGATTTTAATAATTTAGATTTTAAACATACACTTCTTCTTGGATTTAGTTTTTCACTATCCTTTCTTACACGTTTAGATAATATTATATTAATTACTCCTATTTTATGTTGGTTGCTTTTTACCAAAATAATCCAAATAAATAAAAAGAATATAAAATATATTTTTACTTTTCTTATTTCTTTTTCAATTTTACCGGGATTATATTTTTTATGGGCTTTTTTAACTTTTGGTCATCTAATGCCGATAAGTGGAGTAATTTGGAACAGCTCTACAGAATATACAATTATTTATCTTTGTATCATTATAATCACTTGTTTTTTTCTAAGTATCTTATATAGGATTATATATACTAAATTAATGAAAAGGAAGTGGGAAAGAAGTACTAAAAATGGAAAAATTCTTATTATAATTCTATTACTTCCACTCTTCCATTTACTGTATTATTCTACAACAAGAGGAAGGTTTATGTTATGGTATTTACCAATTGAATTAATTTTTATTGCTATTGGGTCTTCTCTTGTTTTCTATAAAGCATTTGGAAATATAAAAAAAGGAAAAATCTTTTCTGTTGATAAAGAAAAGTTCACAATTGCAATTACTGCTTTAAGTTTTATCTTTTCATATGGTAGTATTTATTTTTCAGTTTCTGCCTTAGTTGATATAAAGTTATACCATTTATCTCCAAGATATTATGAAGCAACACAGTGGGTTAATAATAATATTCCTGAAAATGCTACTATGGCCAGTGCTAATGCGGGATTCTTGGGATATTTCATCGATCGTACATTAATTGAATGTTGGGGATTAGTAAATAGCTATGAATTTGTAGAAAAATATAATGCAAATGTTACTAAATATATTATTGAAGGTGATTATGACTATTATATTGATCAAATACAGTATATACCTCTAAGTGCTATAGAAATGAATAGTTATGGCTTAATATTAAATATCTCATTTGTAGATTTTGATGCTCCAGAAAGAACCCTACAAATATGGTATAAATCTTAATTATTTTTATAATTATATATCTTAATAATTTTTAATATGAAAAGAATAGAATAAATTATAAGTATTAATAGTGTCTTTTTTTTTTCCCAAATAATTATTCAAATTAATAAAATAAAGTATAATATATAAATATACGATAAAATATAAATATAAACGATATTTATAATACTAATAATTTTAATTTTCTTAGGATTTAAAATGACTTCAACAAATTCAAAAACAATTTTACTTGAAACAAATTACGGAAACATAAAAATAAAATTATACAACGACATGCCAATCACCACAGAAAATTTCGAAAAATTAGT
>CAZBEU010000376.1:0-4205 GCA_964491005.1 uncultured archaeon
ATGCTAGCCACTTGTCCAATTGATAGAAATAATGCATTCATGTGGATACTGTGTAGTTTATCATGAAAAACCACGAGATTTTGTTGTAATGTCCAAGTTTGTTCAAATATTTTTCAACTAGTGCTAACTGTTCTTTTAATTTCAAGAAATACTTATTATTCTAAATTTAACAATAAAAAAAAGCTCAAATCATTTTAATTAATATTTCAAATCATCAATATAAAATCTATTTTAAAAGAACAGATAGATGTATACTATAACACAATAATATTTATCAATATTGCCGTCAACGCAAATAAACCTATATTAATAACTATTAATATTATTTGTAAGTAGTGGATTTTTATATAAATCGATGATTCTCTATTGATTGTTAATTGAAGACTTGAAAGTATTATATTAAATAATAGAAGAATAGCTAAGAATATGCTTAGGATTTTTAAAAATTCTGAAATATAAGATGAAATCGTTAGTGTAGGTATGAAAGAAAAAAGAACCCCGATTAGAAAAATTATTTGAATAAATACAAATACAGAGAATTCAATGAATTTTTCTCTTATATAATGTATTTTCTCAGAGGGACCTAAATCTTTTATTGTATTTTTAATAATTTCAATCTCAGATAATGTTCCTTTTTGATCTTCTAATGCATCAAATAAATGAGAGTGTATTGTGCAAACATAATCTTTTCTTTCTTCCTTTGAAAGATGTTTAACTGATTTTCTAACAACCTCTAAATACTTCTCTATTAATAAAATAGCTTCTTTATCCATATATTTAATTTTCCTCGTTTATAATATTATTAATATTTCTATAAAAAACACTCCATTCATTTCTTAATTCGCTAAGTATATATGCTCCTTCCTCTGTTATTTTAAATAATTTTCTTGGTTGATTATTTTGCGTTTTCCATAAAGATTCAATTAAATTACTTTTTTCAAGTCTTCGAAGTATAGGATACATTGTATTTGAATCAATATTGATATTTTTATCATTCATCTTTTTAATAAGTTCATATCCATATGTTTTAAAATTTTTATTATTTACATAAGATAATATCGCAAGTTCTAGAATTCCTTTTCTCAATTGTTTTATCCAGTTATTTATTATTTGTTCTGAGGAAATTTTTAATTTTGAAATAAAAAACACCAAATTAAGATACTGTGTATTATACATATACTGTGTGAAACACAATACTTAAATCTGATGTTTGTTATAGAATTTCATTAAAAAAACCAAAATTTTACTATTTAATTCAATCTGTATCTTAATCCAATGATTATAATTTAGGTTGTAAGAATTATTTAGAAATATCATTTCTTTTCTAACAATTGGTGAAAATTATGCACTTTTTTTTTTAATTGATAAAATACTTCAATTTTCAAATTATAACAAAAATTTTTTTTATAAATGATACTTACAATAGAATTAAAATTGATGATTTTATTCTTAATTTTCTTGATTAAATTATTATCATAGTAAAAATCAATTATGGTTTGCTTATAATGAATAAAAAATATGTATATCTTGATAATGCAGCAACAACTCCTATTGATCCTCGTGTAATTGATGTTATTAATCAACACCTTAAATCAGATTATGGTAATGCATCTAGCTTGCATAGTTTAGGATTAAGAGCACATGAAACTTTAGAAAACTCTCGGGAAAAAGTAGCATCTTTAATAAATACAGATAAAGAAGATATAATTTTTACAGGTTCTGGAACGGAAGCAGATAATATTGCAATTAATGGTGTTGCATATAAGAACAAAAATCGTGGTAATCATCTAATAACCTCATCAATAGAACATCATGCGGTTTTGCGTCCTTTTCAAGAACTAGAAAAACAAGGATTTAAAGTATCATTTTTACCTGTAGATAAGTTTGGTTTAATAGACTTAGAGGAGTTAAAGGAAACCATCACAAATAAAACCATTCTTATTAGTATAATGTTTGCTAATAATGAGATTGGTACCATAGAACCTATAAAAGAAATTGGAGAAATAGCTAATGAATCTGATATTATCTTTCACACAGATGCAGTTCAAGCATTTGGTAAAATCCCAATAGATATGAATGAATTGAAGATTGATATGTTATCCGCTAGTGCTCATAAATTATATGGCCCAAAAGGTGTTGGAATTCTATATATGCGAAATAAAGGAAAAAAAGAGGGGTGGGGAAAATACTGCAAACCAATAATGTTTGGAGGAGCTCATGAAAATGGATATCGTCCAAGCACAGAAAACATTCCAAATATTGCAGGATTTGCTAAAGCTGTAGAATTAGCGAAAGAAGAAATGGATAGTGGTAATAGAAAATTAATAAAATTGAGAGATAAAATAATTTCTTCTGTTTTAGAAAATATTGAAGATACTTATCTAAATGGACATCCAACTAGACGACTTCCTAATAATGCTAATATAGGTTTTAGATATATTGAAGGAGAATCTATATTATTAAGTTTAGATATAGAGGGAATAGCAGCATCTACAGGGTCCGCATGCTCTTCTAAATCTTTGGAAGCCTCTCATGTTTTGCTTGCAATTGGATTAAAACCAGAAGAAGCTCATGGATCTCTTCGTCTATCATTAGGACGATTTAATCAGGAAAGCGATATTAATTATTTGTTAGAAATTTTACCCTCCATAGTTGAAAGATTGAGGAAAATGTCTCCTCTAAACAAAAATACAACATATAATGTTAAATAGTTAAAAAAATCTTAAAAAACTACGAGTATAAATCTAAAATGACAATAAAACAATTACAATCAACAATTTTAAACCTTAAGTCGAAAAATGATGTGACAATTTTAGCTCATTATTATCAACCAATTGAAATTCAAGAAATTGCTGATTATATTGGAGATTCTCTAGGATTATCCCGAATTGCTAAAGAAAAAACCAATACTGAATATATCATTTTTGCTGGCGTCATGTTTATGGCAGAAACAGCTTCAATATTAAATCAAGAAAAACATGTACTAATCCCTAATCCAGAATCATGTTGCCCCATGGCCAAATTTCTTACTCCTGAAAAAGTGTTAGATTTTAAAAAGAGATATCCAAATCATCCAGTTATTGTATATGTTAATTCAACTGCAGATGTGAAAGCTGAAGCAGATATTTGTTGTACATCATCAAACTGTATAGAAATCACAAAATATATAAAAAATAAATATAATTGTAGTTCTGTTCTTTTTGGACCAGATGCTAATTTAGCAGATTATGTTGAACAATTATCTGGAATTAAAACTGTTAAAATGCCTGATGAAGGACATTGTATCGTTCATTCTCAATTAACACAAGAAGATTTAAAAAAAATTAAAGAAAAACATCCTAAAGCAAAAATTCTTGTCCATCCAGAATGCAAGAGAGAGGTTAGAGAATTAGCAGATGTAGTTGGATCAACAGCACATATGTATAAATATGTAGAGTCGAATTTAAATAAAGATACAGAATATATCATTGGTACTGAATTAAGCTTTTTAGAAAGATTAAAAAAAGATTTTCCAAATAATCAATATACTCTTGCTAGTGAAAAGATGATATGTTATAATATGAAAAAACATAGTCTTGAGTTAATAGACTATCTGTTGAATCATTTAGATGATCGTAATTTTGAAGTAAAGGTACCAAAAAAAATAGCTAATAAAGCACTAAAACCTATAGAAAAAATGTTAAACCATTAAAGACTAAAAAAACACTCTAAAATTTATAATTTGAATCTTAAAATTTCATTATTGGCTTATTACTTTAAAAGAACCTATTTATCTTTTTTTATATAACGTTTCATGGTGCGGTAATTATAATTTTTAATGCTAAAGCATTTTCTAACTAATTATAGTGATCTTTCTGTGGTGGGTGCAAAATTTGAGTTTAGTAATAAATGATTTGAAAAATAATTTGGAAGACAATCTGGAATAAATAGATAGTGATAAGCTAATCCAACTGATAAGAAAAAGAAGATGTTATAATTTGCTAATTTTTACAAACAATTTTTAGATTTAATGTTATAACTTATAAATCTTAATTATAAATTATCCGTATTACTATTTTTAATTAAAAAAGGGTATTAGATCTATCTTAACTATTTACTTATAGTGATGTATGATATATTTGCACCTATTTTTTTTTTAGAAATAATAATTTTGAAAAATAATAACATATATGGATGAGATATGGCAAAATTTTTACAATGTTTAA
>CAZBEU010000377.1:0-2400 GCA_964491005.1 uncultured archaeon
TTGCTGTAATTGATAAAATCAATATAAAATAGCCAATATCAAAAGATTATTATCAGATTACTAATAGATAGAGAAATAAATTTTAAATAAAATATATAAGAATAAAATTAATTGGAAAACATATCCTATATAAGAAATATATCATAAATATTGATTAGCTAATATCTTCAAAGAATTATTTCTTTTTTTAAAAAATCTATACAAAATCTATAATTACTCTTGAATTAAGATGAAATGGTGATATAAATAGAAACATATAAAGAAATGGAAATTAATAAACGTGTATCAATAACTTACAGATATAAAAATAATTTCATCTATGATTCAAATCCGTTGATCAAATTCTTTTTTTTTCTTTCAAATTTTTTTATTATTTTTTTAATTTCAAATCCAATTTATCTCTTTATAATCTTTCTAAATATGATTCTAATAGCGTTTTTAGGTAAAGATCTTAGAAAAGTATTTAGATTTATTAAACTCACATTATATTTGGGATTTGCAATTTTCATAATAAATATTATTTTACGAAATGATGGAGAAACAGTATTGGTTACTTTTCCATTCAAAATCCCTATTTATGATACAATTAATATAACCTTAGAAGTAATAATTTTTAGTTTCATTATGGTATTACAACTCATACTGGTAATCTTTATATTTTCTTTAATTAATGTTTTCATAAATCCAGATGAACTCATGAAGGTTTTCATGAAATTAAGAATACCATATACAATATCTTTAATTTTAATATTATCAACTAGATTTTTCCCGTTGTTATTAGAAGATATGGAAAATATTAAAGATGTGGCTCGTTCAAGAGGTGTGGAATTAGATAAAGGGAATTGGTTCATTAGAATAAAAAATAAGATAAAGCTAATATTACCATTATTAACAAATTCATTGGAAAGATCTATACAAGTCGCTGAAGCGTTAGAATCGAGAGGATTTACAATATCAAAAAAAAGAAAGTTCTATAAGAAAATAAAAATAACAAAAATTGATTATTTTACTTTAGCCATAAACCTTATTTCAATCACAATATTATTATTTTTTATTATAACTCAAGGAGCTGGAAATTATAATCCTTTTCCATTGTATCATTCTCCTAGATTTAATTATTTTGATTTTTTTATGATATTGATTTTATTTTCATCAAATATTTCACTGATAATTTTATTATTTTTGGATAGGAGGATATCATGATAAAAATAGAAGATTTATCATTTACGTATAATCAAAGCTCAAACCAAATTTTAAATAATATCTCTTTAGAGATAAATGATGGTGAGTTTATTCTTATTACAGGACCATCTGGTAGTGGAAAGACTACATTAATACGTCTTTTTAATGGGTTAATTCCATATTTTTATGGAGGAAAAATATCTGGAAATGTAAATATTCAAGGTTTAAATCTTTTTAAAACTGAAACTCGTCAATTAGCTAAAAAAGTTGGTTTTGTATTTCAAAATCCGGATAATCAATTATTTATGAATGAAGTTGAGTCTGAAATTGCTTTTGGATTAGAAAATTTGAATCTTCCCGTAAATACAATTAAAAAAAGAGTAGAAGAAACACTAGATGCTATAGGGATCGCTCATCTAAGAAGGAGGACTATTGAAGAACTATCTGGAGGAGAAAAACAAAAAGTTGCTATAGCATCTATTCTAGCAATGAATCCAGAGGTAATTGTATTAGATGAACCTACCGCAGAATTGGATCCTAAATCAGCTGAAGATATTCTTATGCTTATACAAAAACTAAATGATGAGCTGGGATTAACAATTATATTAATTGAACATCGTTTAGATCGAGTGATTCAATTTGTAGACCGTATGATAATTATAGAAAAAGGTAAAATTCTAAAAGATGGACCTCCAAAAATTCTTTTTAAAGAAAATTTGTCAAAAATTGGAATAACTATTCCACCTATCATAAAATTATGTAATATTTTGGAAATTGAGAAAATTCCTTTAACAGTTAAAGAAAGTAGAGAAATATTATCTAATTTTATAAATAATATCAAATATCCAATAAGCAATGTTGAAGATGAGAACAAAAATACTAATTATTTTGATCAATTTGATAAAAAAAAACTTCTTGTAGAATTATCTAATATCTCATTTAATTATGAAAGAAATAATCGAGTACTTAATAATATAAATTTAAGAATGTATGAAGGTGAATTTATTGCAATCATGGGAAGAAATGGTTCTGGTAAAACTACTTTATTGAAACTTATAAATGGTTTACTTAAACCAGGAAGAGGAAAAATAAATATAGAAAATAATACTATAGAAAAGAGTTCTGTTGCAGAATTAGCCCAAAAAATTGGTTATATCTTCCAAAATCCTGCTAATCAATTTTATCATGATACTGTTGAAGATGAAATTACTTATATTT
>CAZBEU010000378.1:0-6308 GCA_964491005.1 uncultured archaeon
TATTGTTAAAAAATTAAAAGAAGGAAAAGATATAGTTTACAATGGAAAGAAATATCTTTCTAAGAATTTTACTTATGAAGAGAACAGAAAAAAAATTTCATTTGTTTTTGATACATCTTTTAATGATAAGATTATATTAAATTCTCTTCCACTTCATGAACCTTTCATGAATATAGATCGTGAGATTGTTTAAGAATTTTGTTTCATTTATCATATCAATGTATTTAATATGAGAATGATATAAAATCACTCTATAAAAAGAAGTAAGAAATAATAAAAGATTGTTATCGTATAATGGAAGCATTAGGATTTAACTTAAGTTTGATGCTATTAAACCTTTAAAATGAAGATCAAATGTTGCAAGAAAATTACAATTATAAGATTAATAGAACCTATGTTTATACTAACAATACTTATATTAATTCCCTTTTGGGGATTTAATATTTTCTTAGCATCATTTACAATAAAAAAACACTTTGATAAAAATTATAACAAAGAGTTAATAGGTACGCATCGAGAACGTCAGGAAAATAAATAAATAACTATTTTGACACATACGTTTCACGATCTTTATTCATGAAAGGTTCATGAAATGAAAAAGAGAAATTATATTTATAAGATTGAATTACTTATGTATAATTGTATACAAATATACAATTTATAGAAAATGAGTACTATAAGAATTGATGAAAGACATGCAAAATTGTTGGATGAATTAATATCTCATTTAGTGATACGAGGAGATAAAATTTCTAAAAAAGATTTAATTGCTAAACTAATTGAAGATGCAATGTTATCAGAAGGATTAAAAATAAATTTTAATATAGATTCTATCAGTGATGATCCTGCTTGGAAAGGTTTAGATGATGTTTTTGAATTAGGAATTAAAGATTTATCCGAGAGAGTTGATGAAATATTGTACAAATTAGATGGTGAAGAATAACGTGGCTGTTTTTTTAGATACAAGTTTTTTATTAGCGCTTAAAAATAAAGATGATAAAAATTTTAGTTCTGCTCAATCATGGATGAGAAGATTTCTAAAAAATGAGTTTGGTCAGATATATACGTCAACTTTAATTTTTAATGAGATAGTAACTTTAGCCTTGATTAGAATCAAACGTCCAGATTTTGCAATCAACTTAGGTGAATATTTATTGAATAGTCAAAGAATTAATATTATTAATCTTTCAAATGATGATTTTCATGATACTTGGGAAGAATTTCAAAAATATAAAGAAAAGAGAATGTCTTTTACAGATTGTTCTATTTTAGTACAATGTAATCGTTTAAATTGTAATTTTCTTGCAACATTTGATCATCATTTTAAAGGATTAATTGCATCAAACTTAAGTTAAATACTGATGATATTCATTGTAAGATGATGATGTCTGTATTATTTTTTTCTTTTTTTATTGAAATGATTATGTTTTATGCTCATTAAGTAAATAAATATGATATTTAAACTTTAACTTGATTTTTTTTCACGATCTATATTCATGATATCTTCATGAAGTGAAAAGAACGGAACTATAGATAATATTTTTCAATTTTTTGTTTAAATTTGGCTCAGATCCTCTTATAAATATAAAATTTTGTTAGAATTCAAACCTGATCTAATTTAATTATTGAATTATATTATTTTAGAACATGAATCTAAATTAGAAAAAAAAGAGAATAATTATTTATGATTTAACTATTTTGAACCATTATCCAAGATGTATTATTTAAAAATAAATTATCGCTTTCTTTAACCCTGATGAAACAGGAATAGGAATTATTGCTTTCTGAGATTTCATCTACTTGATTTTCTGAATCAATATACCATTCGAGCATATATAATCCCTCGGGAATATTTGATGGTATTTGTCCCGTCCATTTGACTTCTCTATGATCTAATACCAAAATGGAATCCATATAAACCATTCCAAGTGAATAAGTTGTATTGTATAAATTATTAAGATAAAAATCCACTGAAAATGGATTTGAATCTTTACTTCCACAATTTATCACATTAAAACTTACTTCAAAAGGATCACCAACACTAACATTGGTTGGAAAATCAGAAATTGTACTTATCATTGTTGTCAAATCCGGTTTATTGGTTACAGGAATTTGTCTTTCAATGCAAAAAATATTATTACTTTCAGAATATTCGCTCATTTGATTTTCTGAATCTATAATCCAACCAATATAATATCTTCCCTCAGGAATATTTGAGGGAAAAAATCCGGTTAATTTGACTTCTTCATCACAAAATGGCCAAATGATATTCATATCAACTCTTCCAAGTAAATAATCATTAGTTGAGATAATTGTATCAGTAGAAAGATAAAAATCTACTTTAAATAGACTTGAATCCTTAGTTCCTCTATTTTTTACTCGAAAACTTATTTCAAAAGGATCTCTTCCACAGAGACTAGCTGGAAAGGTTGGAATTGAGTCATAATTCGTATCCATATCTGCTTTATCTATAGGGGGATTTTTGGAATCTTCTTTCAATTTATCTTTTATTATTTCAAATAGACGAGGATATATACGAGTTCCAATATTAAATTTATCCTTCTTACCTGATGCAGAATGTATTGAAACAATATATGGATCGTTATTATGAGTTTTCCATACAGGACTCCCACTTTGCCCCCCATAAGTATCTAGATCGTACAAATGGACTTTCTGATATTGAAAAGCTTCAATTATATTTAATCTCTTTCCTTTTCCGGTTGTATAATACATTTCTCCATATCCTTTATCTCCAGGATATCCTGCTGTTTTTACAGGACTATGATATATATAATCAGATCTAGATCTGCTCACATATCCAAAAGAACCTGTGTATAATCCAACGTTACGATCTAAAGTAATTATCCCCCAATCATGATTCATCCCTTCATTCTTTTTATATATATTACTAATTGAAAGACTTTTAGACCAAGCATATTCAAAAGGTCTAATAAAACCATCCATTGCAGGGATTACCATTATTGATCTTGCCCAACCTCCAAGCTTCGAAGCATAAAGACAATGCCCTGCTGTAAGGACGTGAAATTCATCTATTATTGCTCCAGAACCGCTATAAGTATCTCCATTAGGAAACATCATAATTAATTTACATACAGCAGAATAGGGATAAATAGTTGTAGAACTGACTTTTTTCCTATTATCACTTCCAATTATTGATTGTAAAGGAGTAGATTTAGGACTTAGAAATGATTCATCTTCATGTCCTACTATCTTTTCTAAGAGAGTAGATGCAAAACTTAGAGATATTTCATCTTCTGAAGGCACTAATAATCTTTGAGAAATAATATCATCATTTCGATCTATAGATAACACATTCTGTTGCAGAAAAAATGTGAAAATTCCAAGAATATTAATTACTATCAGAAGACATAAATTTTCTTTTTATTATCTTTTTTCAATTTTAAACACATTTTAATTTCAATTAACTTTATTTCTATTATATTTGAACAAAATAAAGTTGCTATATGAAAAAATTCGTTGTATATATAAAGGTTTGAGGTGTACTTTTCGAACTATTAAGTCATTTCACGATCTTTATTCATGACATCTTCATTAAGAGAAAGAAAAAGAAAAACTTTTATGAACATCTAACCATATATATCTTAAGATATTATGACACGTTCAATTTCCATTAATGAAGATATTTATGAATTATTGGATAAATATCGATTAAAAAATGAGACATTTTCAGAAGCTATAAAAAGACTATTAGAGTCTAATTTAGATATAATGACTCTAGCGGGAGCATGGAATAAGATTCCAGATGTAGAACCCGCATTAGCAGTAATAGAAAAAAATGTAAAGAAAATCCATAATGCTGAAACTGATGACATAAAGATGATCTAAATGACAGTTTTAATTGATTCTAACATAGTAATTGGTTTTTTAAAAAATGATTTGCCTATTGTATCAAAAATTGATGAATATGTCTCAAATAAAATTCCTATTTTTATCTCTAGCATATCAATCTATGAAGTTTATTATGGTATTATCGCAAATTTATACCTAAAAGGAGGAAAACCAGAAAAAGTTCCGGAGTTACTTGCGATTTATAAAAAATTTATTTTAAAATGTGGAGTTCTAAATTTTACCAAAGAAGCCGCAGAAAGTGCAGCAGATTTGTATGCTAAGTCTCAAAGCAAGGGTAAAGCAATAAAAGAAAAAGATTGCCAAATCGCAGCAATAGCACTTACTCATGGGATATCAGAAGTATTTACTCAAGATATAAAAGATTTCTCAAAACTCAATGAATTAACAGGGTTAAAGCATGTAAATGTCCAATAACATGAAATATTACGTTGTTTTTAATAGAATAAACTTTTCTAGGTAATTTAATAAATTTTGATTTTCTTATCTCTTAATATTATCTTTACTCATTATTCTCTCTTTTTCTTTCTTTTATATCATTACAATATCTCAATGAATCATTAGAGAATATTTTGGATTTTCCAAAAATGTAAAGCTTTAATGATTAAGCAAATTTTAAAATAAAAAATATAAAATATTTGAATTTATATATTTAATACAGAATAATAATTTAGTTGAATGTAATTTATTCTTTAAAAAAAATCAATAATTACTAATTTAGATATGACAGAATTTAAAATTTCAATCCCTGAAGATTTAGCAAAAAAAATAGAAGAACATCCTGAAGTAAATTGGACTTCAATTGCTAGTGTTGCTATAAAAAAATATTTAGATGAGTTAGAATTTGATGATATTCCAATTAATGTAGAAGAATTACATGCTCTTTCTGAACATTCTCTCAAAAAATTCTTAGAAGATGAACCAGATTTGTATACAGATAACGATTTGATAAAGCGATATAAATGAAAGCAAAAATAATATTATTACCATTTCCTTTTACAAATCTAACTAGTAATAAAAGAAGACCCGCATTAGTTCTTCTTGAAAGACCAAATGATGTTGTTGTTGCTTTTATATCGTCTAAAATCCCTAAAACAACTGAACTCTATCACATTAATTTGGATCAAAAAGACAAGTCATTTCTAAATACGGGTTTAAAAATTAGTTCATCAATTTATTTAGATAAGATAGCCACTATTGACAAGAAACTTATAATTGGGGAATTAGGTTATATATCTAAAGATATAAAGAGAAAGATTAACAAGATGATAAAAAGAATATATAAACTTTAAAAATATAATTTATAAACGACTTCCTCGAAACCAATATTGTTAAGTAAATGTTTAATAAAATCTTTATTACTTTCTTTTGTAGAATGTATAATAAGTATATGATTAGTTAAAAATCAATAGTTAACTATTTTAAAAATTGAAAAAGTAATCCGAACTTTCACGATATTATATATCTATTTTTATATATTATATCTTTATTATAATCCTTTTTGACAATATTCAATAAATTTTTTCGGAAATTTTATTTTACCTCCATATTCAATTCCTCCTAAATCTTTAATTAATTGTATTGAAATTCTATTCCCATTTAGTTTTAATTTTTTTAGTTTTTTTGGATTTTCTAAGCCCTCTATTGATTGAATATTGTTATTTTCTAAATCTAAATTTCTTAAATTTGATAACAAGTCCAAATTTTCTATTTTTTTAATCTGATTATTATTTAGAAATAAACTTTTTAGTTTTTTTAAATTATCTAATCCTTTAATTTTATTAATTTTATTATTTCTTAGTTCCAATCCTTCTAATTTAGTTAAATCACTTAAATTTTGAATTTCTATAATCAAATTGTTATCTAAATTAAGAAATTTCAAATTATATAATTTTTTTAATCCATTAATTTCATTTATTTGATTATTACTTAAATCAAGTACCTCTAATTGTGGAATTCCTCTTATTCCATGAATTTTACTTATTTGATTATCATTGGTTATAACGAGGGATGGAAACAAGAGATACATATTGGGAAGAAAAATAATCAGAACTTTGTCTCTGTGCCATTCCTAAAGCTTGTCCAACAAATCGAATACAAGTCAGAGATGGTCGGAATTAAAGTCATTCGGACGAGTGAAGAGTATATGTCACAAACATGTTCTTCTTGTGGCGTGATTCGCAAATCAAACAGACAGTATCGAGGATTATATGTATGTAAGGATTGTGGAATGGTCTTAAATGCTGATGTGAATGCATCCATTAATATTTTACAAAAAAAAGTCCCTAAATCCCAATGGATAGGGGATAGAGGGTGTCTGAGCCGCCCATTAGTGTTAGAAATTAGTTGATGGTTAACCTAAGAATCTCACTCCTTTACAGTACCGAGTATTTTTTTTAAATTCAAATTTATGAAATCTT
>CAZBEU010000379.1:0-2176 GCA_964491005.1 uncultured archaeon
AATGTTATTCCTAATCCTAAAGATGTAGGATCTGCTTTTATCAAGATCCTAACAGAAGGAGATAATTTTGGATATAGCCTTTTTGATCATATATTTGCAAGTTTAATAAGGGTTTTAGTGGGATTTTATTTTGCATTAGTAATTGCATTGAGTTTAGGTATATTAATGGGATTATCTAAAAAAATTAAAATAGTATTATCTCCTATAATTGAGGTTTTCCGTCCAATACCTCCTTTTGCATGGATTCCTTTTATTATAGCTCTTTCCGGTATTGGTTTAATTTCACAATCGATTATAATTTTTATCGGTGCTTTTTTTCCAATCCTTACTAATACTCTCGATGGAATTCAGAATATATCGCCAATACATATAGATGTTGCAAAAACCCTTGGAGCTAATCGTTCTGATATAATCCTTCATGTAGTATTACCATCAAGTTTACCATCAATATTCGTAGGTATAAGAATTGGTTTAGGTGTAGGATGGATGTGTTTAATTGCAGCGGAATTAATTGGATTAAATGAACCTTTAGGTTTAGGATATCTAATAAAGTTTTCAGCAGATATGGGTGATTATAGTCTAAGCATAGTTGCAATACTTCTTACTGGTATTATTGGATATGGATTAAATTCTTCTATTAAATTAATTGAAAAATATAAACTCAATTGGAGGGATACTTATCTCAAACGTTAAATTAAAGGTAACTAATTTATCAAAATCTTTTGATAATAATGGAGAAGAATTATGTGTTCTCAATAATATCTCTTTTGATGTATTTGAGAATGAATTTCTTACTATTGTAGGACCAAGTGGATGTGGAAAAACAACGCTATTAAGAATCATCTCTGGATTATTAAAACCATCTTCAGGAAAGATTTTTTTTAATGAGAAATTAATAACAAAAGCATCAAGCCTTATAGGTTATGTACCTCAAGAATATTCATTATTTCCTTGGAAATCTCTAAAAAATAATATAAAATTTGGTTTAAAAATTCAAAATTATAAACCAGATGAAATTGAGAATAAAATTAATTCATTATTAGATATGATGAAGCTATCAAAATTTAAAGATTATTATCCAAAAGATATTTCAGGAGGAATGAGACAGAAAGTAGCTATAGCGAGGTCTTTAGCGATCGATCAAAAACTTATTTTATTAGATGAACCGTTAAGATCTATTGATGCTCAAAATAGAAATAAATTACAAGATGATATTATTGATATCTGGAAAATGTCAAAAAGAACTATGATTTTTGTTACTCATAATATTGATGAAGCGGTATACATTTCAGATCGAATTATAATTCTTTCATCTCTACCTGGAACTATTAAGAAAATTATTGATATTAATTTAGACCATCCAAGAGATCGGACTAATCAAGCTTTTAATTCTGTGAGAAGAGAAATATTAAAGGATTTAGATTAAAAAATTTTTTTAAGATATTATATTATTCTCAAATTAATTTGTTTTATGAGTTTTTCTAAATTATTAATTGTCTCTAACGATACATAATTTATGATATCATCTATATTCATATCCTTTATTTCATTCTTTAGATTCATTGATAGCTGATATCTCCAATCAATTGGTAATTTTATTTGATTTTGATTACAATATTCGATTAGTGAATTACTAAATGTTTGTTCATTATTATTGATCTTTGAAGCAGGGATTAAAGGTGAAGTTAATTCAACATCATTCATACATTTAATAAGAGTTTCTTTTCTAAATAGATCCTCGACTTCATATTCTTGTTTGTGATTAAAAATATTACCTAATAGCATTAACTTATCTTTCTTATCGATAAACAATGTTTTTATCAGTCTATCATATGCTTTTTGGCTATTTTCATCAGAATGGAGTAATACTATAGGGAAATTGTTTAAATCAACAAATAATCTAGCAAAATATTCTATCTTTGAAGATCCTTTGCATGGTATGATCATTATTTCTCTATTTAGAGTCTCCCGATTTAGTTTTTCCATTAAAAGATTGATTACATTAACATAATTATAATCAGATTCATTTTCTACAAGAATTTGTTTTTGTTCTTTTAGTATTTTTTGACTAGTCTTATAGCTTAATGTTGCTTGCAAGGGAAAAACTGATTTTTGTTTGGGAATAAGATTATCTTCAGTGACTTTTGTTTTTCCTTCTCCATTTTCATATACTGAT
>CAZBEU010000380.1:0-1521 GCA_964491005.1 uncultured archaeon
TTTGAATAAAATAAAGAGTGTCTAAATTAAAAGCTGTTGAAATCATAATATTTTCTCCACTAGAAAATGGAGTAATAATTGAACCTATATTTATACAAATAGTCATACCCATTAAATACGTTCCTGCTCTTATTTTTAAAAAGTGACATAAACGAATTACTACAGGGGCAATAATTAATACTACAACAACGTCAGAAATAATTGCTGCAAGTAATGTTGTAATAATACAAATTAAATAAAAGAAAACTCTTTGATTGCCTTTTGAAAATTTAAAAAGTTGAACAGCAATAAATTCTAATAAGTTTGAATCCTCTGCAATTTTAGTGATAATACTCATACTAAAAACTATTATAATAACTTCCCATTCTATATATTTTACAAATTCATTCATACTTAAGCTTAGGGTAATACCCGCAATAGTGGCACAAATAAAACAAGATATTAATGAAATTGCGACAAAATCTAGTTTTTCAATTGTATAACTTATTATAATAAATCCAAAGAATAAAAAACTAATAACTAAAATTGCTGTATTCATATTTCAACTTTTTATGATTATTATTTTACTTATGAAATTTAATAAATAACTTGTAATAAATATAATGACTTATTGTTAATGTTAACCATTTCGAATATTAAATATAACTCCTTTAAGGAAAAACGCCTTTACAAAATATTAACCGTCTAAATAAATAGAAAATAGAGAATCATAATATTTCTTAACTCATTTATGAATATCTAAAAATTATTAGATTTTACAATAAAAAACCTTAATATTTTAAGATTTACTGACTGAACTCCATTTTGGTTTTAAATTAGGATCTTGAATTGTATCCATTATATAATTTGCTAATTGCTCTCCAGTACCACCATTATCTCTTCCTGTGAGAATAATATTTTTCTCATAAATTCCACAAATATCCAAAGCCATTTCAAGGGTTTTGGCTCTTTCTTGATATCCAATATGATCAATCAACATAACAGCCGCTCTTAACATACTCATAGGATCAGCATATTTGGCTCTCCCTTCGTCAACCATCCTTGGAGCTGAACCATGAATGGCTTCGAACATGGCATATTTTTTACCTATATTGGCACTTCCAGCAGTACCTACACCACCTTGCATTTGAGCTGCCTCATCTGTAATTATATCTCCGTATAAATTAGGAGCAACAATAACGCTAAATTCGCTTTGTCTCGCTGGATCAATTAATTTTGCAGTCATTATATCAATATACCAATCATCCCATTGAATTTCTGGATAATCTTTTGATACTTTCTCTGCTATCGCTAAGAACTTGCCATCTGTAGATTTAATAACATTGGCTTTTGTAACAATAGTAACTTTATCTATATTATTTCGCTTTGCATATTCAAAAGCCATTTTTATAATTCTTTCTGATCCTTGAGAGGTTATAACTTTAAAATCAATAGCTAAATTCTCAGAGATAGTAACACCCTTTGAGCCAAGAATATATGCTCCTTCTGTATTTTCTCTAAAAAATATCCAATTAATATTTT
>CAZBEU010000381.1:0-4204 GCA_964491005.1 uncultured archaeon
TCCTTTCAGATTGTACAGAAATCCTCGATGGGAGTCCTGTAGCAAAATATAGCGAAATTTTTATTCGAGGAAATAACCTCCTTTTCATAAAACCAGATGCCTCAGAAATACTCTAAATAAGAAACTTTATTATTCTATCCAGATATTTTTGTGTATAAAATATAGAGTTTTTTGATATTAGACTGTGTTTATGAATAAAAATTATTCAATCGTAGGATATGGGACATTTATCACTAAAGGATACTGGAAAAATAAAGAAAATATAGAAGTTTGTAAAGTTTCAGGATATAGAAGAATTTATCCGGAAAATAGTTGGTTTCCCTATGTTCTTAAAGATAAGGAATCCTCATTTTGGGCATTAAAATTTGATGTCTCTGGAGATGATTTATATCAATTAGATGTTTATGAAGGTGTTTTTTCAGGACTTTATAAAAGAATTTTAATTGAGGTCAATATAAAGAATTATGTTTTAAAGAAAGCATATATATATATCCCAACAAAAGAGACTGTTAAAAAGGAAAAATTATCTCTTGAAATGGATTATACTGATAAATGGAAGAATGAAATTAAAAAAAATACTGAGATAATTAAATTATTCCCTGAATTACTCTATTAAGGTAATTACTTTTTATTATTATAATATTTTAGCCAGAACTCTTGTCCCTTTTATAATTGCGTAAGAGGCAGGATTTGGAAATTGCTTGCCTCTATAATTAGATGAAGAAAAAATCGATAATAAACGATCTTTAAAAAAAAATCGATAACCTTCTTGAAAGACTTCATGAGATCTTATTAAAAAATCCAAATTATTTTTATTCATAAATTCATCAAAAACATCCTTCCCAAAATATTTAATATCAATTCCTCTGATACTGTCCTGAAATCCTTTAATTAATGGTTTTGGATCATTCCACATCATTTGAAATACATTCTTAAGTATCATCATCGATTTTTCTTTAGAATAAGTAATTATATTTAGATTTTTTAGATTATTTAAAATATCTATATCTTCAGGAATTCCTCCATGGACACACAATATTTTTTCATTCACAAGAGCACAAACTGGAATCGAATCATATAATTCTTCTATTTCGTTATATCTATCATAATCACAGAATTTTCTAATGAATTCTTCATAAAATCCATAAGCTTTATTCATTTCATAAGATTCATGATTCCCCCGTAAAAGATAAAATCTTTCAGGATTTTTAATTTTTAAAGATAAAATAATTATTAAACATTCCAATTGTTTAGGACCTCTATCAACAATATCTCCGAGAAAAATAATATATTTTGGATTATTACTTCTGATTATTTTAAGGAAGTTTAGTAATGAGTCTAGATTTCCATGTATATCTCCAATTACAAAGATTTCATCATCATTATTGTCTACTCTGAGTTCTATTAATTTATTTTCATTTCTGAAATGCTTTATTGCTTGCTTTATTATCTCAGAAAATATGCTAATATCAAGGTCTGAAATTAAATTCGGATCATTTATCAGATTATCTAAATTAATATTATTTATCAAAAAATGTTTCACTATCCTTTAAATTATTAGTGATAATATTAATGTTTAATTCTACTGATTTTATTATGAAATAACATTTTTATTGATATGAAACATATAATTATTCTTAATAATTCTATATGAAAACGCTTTTTAAATCGGGATTAAAATTATAAGAGATAATAATAGAAATAAGGAAATGATAGAAAAAATTGGATTTTATATTAAAATCTTTGAAGATAAAAAGAGCAAAAATTCCCTTTTAAGTCAAAAAAAGGGTATTGCTTATACTCCTCTTAAAATTATTAATATAATGGTAAAAAAATGTTTTATTTTATATTTTAATCATATAATAAAACCAAAAGATCAAAATATCAACAATATAAAAGATTTTATTGTAAAACATCCACAATTTAAATCTCTCTTCAAAATTAGATTAAATAAACTAAAAATATTAGATCCTGCTTGTGGTTCGGGTAGGTTTTTATTGCAATTAGCGAAATATATTTTTACTCTTTATCAATCAATAGAACCTTCTTCTAATATTTTTCTTTTAAAAAAAAAAATTATTATGAATAACATTTATGGAATTGATTCTGATCAAGAAGCGTGTTATATATCTAAATTAAGATTATTTCAATGGATTCTCCCAGATAATGACGATTTCCAATTAAATAATGGTGATAGTTTTTCAGAAAATAATGATTCCCTTAGAAATATTGAACGAATTTTAAAGACAATTGATTTTGAAATAAATATTGAAAATAAGGATTTTTTAATAGATGAACAAAAAGAAGATCAATTTCATATCATAATAGGTAATCCTCCTTATATAGAAAATAAAAAAATTAAAAACGATGCATATAAAAAGGATTTATACTCTAAATTTCAATCTGCATACAAATTATATGATCTTTCTATCCTCTTTATAGAAAGATCTTTAAATATTTTAAAAAAAACAGGATATATGTCATTTATAATAACGAATAAATTTTTATCTTCTAATTATGGAGTAAAATTAAGAGAATTACTTATAAAATATTCAAAAATAAAATTTATAATTAATATATCTTCACTTCCGATTTTCCAAGGCAAATCTATATATCCTATTATTATATTCACCCAAAATGTGATTCCTAAAAAGGATCACAACATTAAATACAAAAATATTGATAAAATAGAGGATTTACAAAATAATATTGAGTATGAGACATTTCTCCAAAAAGAATTTTTAAATTTTCCTGAAATGGTTATTCCATTAACGGGAGATTTAGATCTTCTTAGTAAAATTTATTTAAATTATCAAACAATGGAAGAAAAATTCAGTGGTCTAAATTTAATTTACCGTCCATATGGATTTACTAATTATACTAAATATTTTAAATATATAACTAATGATAAAAAAACAGACTTTGATTTAATTTTGCTCGGAACCGGAAATATTGGTAAATATTATATTAAATTTAATAAAAAGATAAAAATTGCTGGTGGAATATATAATATTTCATACATTAATCCTGAAATGAAAAATCAAAAGATCTGGAAAAAAATTCATTCAAATAAAATCATCTTTAGAGAAATTGCCAAAGAATTAACATGTGTTTATGATCCGGGTGTATTTACCAATATTACGGGATTATATTTTATCGAAATCCCCAATATCGAATTAGATTCTCTTTTTATTATTTTAAGTATTCTCAATTCTAAATTTATGGATTCTATATTTAAAGCATTATTTGGAACATTGCATATGTCTGGAGGGTATTTAAGATTTAATGGAAGTTTTATAAAAAAATTACCTATGCCTCACTATTTTCCAATAATTTTAGCTAGATTAGGAAAAATTCTACAATTTATATATCAATTAGAATATGATTATAATTGTAATAGAGATTATTATCAAAATTTTAAAAATAGTAATATTAAAGAAAACCAAATTTTTCTTTCTTCTCTCTCAGAAGCATTAATAAAAATATTATATCTCTCTGGTTTAAAAGATGATTCATATCTTTCTTTTTTTGAATTAATTAAATTATTAGGTTCAAAAAATGTATTCTTTGATTTTGATTTTAAATTTACTTATCCATATTTCATGTTAGACTCATTTAATATTATATCTAATGAAAAACAACAAGAATTAATTTCAAAGATTCAAGAAAATATTAATGAATTTAGGGATAATATGAAATTATTGGAAGAAATAGACACAATAAATAACCTTTCAAAATTCTAAGATAAATTAACTAATTTAATATTCATGTATTGATTATATTAAACATAAAAATTATAACTATCAAAAAATATTTATATATTATATAACTATAATAAAGTTTTTAAACAGGATAAATAATTATGAAAGATATTAAAACAAAATATAAACGTAGTATAATAAAATTAGGCAATTCTAAAGCAATAACATTTCCCCAAGAATGGACAGAAAGTGCTAAATTAAAAGAAAAGTCCGAAATAACTCTTTATCCTATTGATAGTAAAACCTTAATAATACATGCAAAAGATGAAAAAGTTCAAAAAAAAGTATATAGATTGGATAGTGCTATTATACCCCTTAGATTAATACGACAAGCAATTTTATCTGCATTTAAACTAAATGTAGATGATATCTATTTAAAATATACATCAGACAACCAAGAAACTCTCTATCAACTCTTAATTGAATTAAGAAGAGAAATTATT
>CAZBEU010000382.1:0-1585 GCA_964491005.1 uncultured archaeon
GTAGGGGAACTTGTGGTAAATGTAAATTAAAGGTAGAAAATGGAGATTATTACATAAATTCACCTACAAATTCAGAACTAAAGCTTTTAAATAAAAATGAACTTGAAAATGGTTATCGTCTAGCTTGTCAAACAAAAATAATAGAAAATATAAGACAAAAAAACCATTCAATTTCGCAATCAAATATGAAAATTTATTTACCTGAGAATTTATTACTAGAAGAATTTCAAATTCTGACCTCAGGGGCAGGAAAAGGTGTAGATTTAAATCCTAGTATAATAAAGATCTTTTTAAAAATACCTAAACCATTATTTAATAATCAGATTGCAGACTTAGAACGAATTTTTCAAGAAGTCTCAAAGATTAGAACAGATATTTATTTACCATTAGATATTGAATATGAATTATTAAAAATAATACCAGAATTATTAAAAAATGAAAATTCTGAACTAACAGCTACAATCAGAAATAAAAAAAGAATTATTAATCTAGAAACCGGAAATCAAGTAAAAGAAAATTATGGAATTGCTTTAGATATTGGAACAACAACTTTAGTTGGTTATCTAATCAACCTTAATGATAAAAATATATATGCAATAGACTCAAAATTAAATCCACAGACACAATATGGTGAAGATGTTATTTCTCGTATTTCCTTTATAAAGGATAATAATGAAGGATTAGAGATATTGAATTCTTCAATTGTTAAAGAAATAAATAAAATTATTTTTAATGTATGTAAAAAGGCAGATATTCATCCAAATCACATTAATGAAGCAACAATCGTAGGAAATTCTATCATGCATCATATCTTCTTAGGATTAAATCCAGCTCAAATAGGAACAAGTCCCTATACCCCTATATTACAAAAATCAATTAATATAAAGGCAAAAGAAATGAAATTAAATATTTTTAAGAATGGAAATATACATATTTTACCATTAATTGCCGGATTCGTAGGGGCAGATACAATAGGATTAATACTTTCTTCTAAGATTTATGAGGAAGAAAAGCTAACTTTAGCTATTGATATTGGAACAAATGGAGAAATTGTAATAGGAAACAAAGATATATTAGCAGTTGGAAGTTGTGCTGCAGGGTCTGCCTTGGAAGGAGCACATATTAAACATGGAATGAGAGCAGCAGAGGGAGCAATTGATTCAGTAAAAATTAATCCTGAAAATTTAGAATTATCATATACTACTATTAAGAATAAAAGACCTATAGGAATCTGTGGTTCTGGTCTTATAGATATTATTGCAGAGATGTTAAAAGTAAATATTTTAACTCAAAGTGGATCATTCAATAAAAAAATAATAAATGATAAAGATTTTATTATAAATGGTAATGAAATAGAATATATAATTGTAAATGAACAAGATACATCATTAAAAAATCCAATAACATTATCAATTAATGATATTAGGCAAATCCAAATGGCAAAAGCTGCATTTTATTCAGGTGTGAAAATAATGATAAAAAATATGTATGAATATTTTGATAATAATACATTAAATATTGAAAAAATTCTATTAGCTGGAGCTTTTGGAAATTATATTAATAAGGATAATGCAAAATTTATAGG
>CAZBEU010000383.1:0-5612 GCA_964491005.1 uncultured archaeon
TAGCAATATATTTAATCATCAATTTTTCAATTGGGATTTTAGTAAATTGCGTTTCGAAAGGTCCCAAATCATGAATTGTTGATATAAAACTCTTTTTATGTGATAAAATAACTGGTATAGTTGCTTTTGGACTATTTCCATGTATAATGTCAAATTTGTGAGATTTTAAATATTTAATTACTCCTAAATAGAAATGAGGAATCCATAGAAATCTCTTTTTTATAATTTTAATTTGTATTATATCTGGATCTTTTAATTTATTATGCCATTGTGCTGTCAATAATTTTACATTATGTCCTTGATCCTTTAAGTAGTCAAAGATTCCTCGGAAAAATTTAGCTGCTCCATCTTGAGAATCGGGAGGAATTTTCAATGAAATTAAACAAATATTCAATTTATCCATAATTAAAATTACTCTAATTTTAATTGTTATATTATGTTAATTGGGTATATCCTTCTTTAGTTATTAATATTGTTTCTTCAGTTTGTGCGATATAAGTTCCTTTTTTCTCAGCTAAAACATAGTGAGGTCGTATCTTTCCTTGTTGTATTAATTCTTGCAGACCAAATGTAACCCCAATTTGAAATTCATTTAACAACCATCTATCCGTAAAAGGTAGAGTCTTAAAATTCTGATTTATATACCCTAAAATTCTTTTTGAACTCTTTCTTCTAAGTGGAACTCTCCCTGCATATGGATTTAATTCAAAAATACTACATGTATTAGAAGAATGAACGGATCCTACACCTGTTGAAGAAAATATCTCAATAGCAAAAACATCTCCAATCTCGATAATATCTCCACCTTGATTACCCAATTCAGGTAAAGCTTTTTTACCATGGACAATCCATCTTTCGATTTGATGACCGCCCAATTCTTTTATTGGATTATAATTAAATCCTTTAACAATACTCTCAATTTTTTTTCCTAATAGTTGAGTATTTACTCCTGGTTTAATCATCATTTTTGCTGCTTCTAAAGCAGTATCAGTAGCAATAATAATATTTTCTAATGTTTTATCGTCATTAAAATTAATTGAGAATGCAGTGTCCACAATATATCCCTCAATATGCACTCCTAAATCAATTTTAATAAGATCATCATTATTTATTTTCAAACCATCATCCTTTAATGGAGACGTATAATGAGCAGCAATATTATTTATTCCGATGTTTACAGGGAATGCACACGAGCCTCCTAAATCTCCAATTTTGGTTTCTATATCCGAAATAATGTCTAGAACTTTACAATCGATTTTTATTTTTGGTTTTATGTATTCTTTGACCTGTTTTGCTATTTCTCCAGCTTTTTTTAAGGATTCAAGTTTAATTCTTTCTTCTTCTTCATCCAATTTTCCTTTACCGTCATCGATTTTCTTAATTGGTTTTTTTTTTATAGTATGTTTTTCACTCATAACGATTAATAATTAAAAATGGATAATATTTTTTTTTAATTAAATAATAATATATTTATAAAATCTTTTTCATTATCTAAAAAAATAAATAAAATCAATATTAATATTAGTTTATAACTTGTTATAAAAAAAATAAAACAAAATTTAAGGTTGATCTAATATTGAGTGAAAACATCAGTGAACTCACCGATTTGTTAAGAAACCTTGAGGCCGTTAATTCGGACATCCAAGGTAGTGCTATCGTCTCTGTCCAAGGATTACCAATATGTTCTGCACTTTCTAGAGGTGTAAATGATGGAATTGTGAGCGCTATGAGCGCAGCAATTCTAAGTGTTTCAGAGCGTGCAGTACAGGAACTTGCGAGGGGAAATTTACAAAGAATCTTAATTGAAGGTATAGAAGGAATTATCATTCTTTCAAGAGCAGGAGAAAATGCTATCTTATGTACATTAGCTAGACCAGATGCTAGTTTAGGTATGGTTTTTATACACATACAAAGTGTTTCAAAGAAAATTGCCACATTATTAGATTAATTTTTTGCAAATATTAACGTTCTTCTGTTATCAATTATTTTTTAATATAATTTATTTAATTAATTTAATTTTTAAAAAAAATCTCTATATTGTTAAAAGGATGGATCTTCTTGAGTTATCAAAGATGATTATGTTTTTATTTATCCTAATGATCTAATGAAAATATAATAAAAAAAAAAAATTATTCTCTTAAAGCTTGAATATTATCAAAAATTATATCAAACCTATTTTTTATAGAACCAATTAAACCTTCTTCTTCTGAAATAACAGAATTAATAGCTGCTTTAAGTCCATAATGACTCTTTGAGATAGATATTCTTATAGGTAATGTCAGAATTTCGCTAATTAATAAACCTATTTCTTGAAATAATTGGATAATTTTTGGAAAATTTTCTTGTGTTTTATTTATAAGATTTTGATCTGCTTCTGATAACAATCCATTTTCTTTATTCTCTTTTAATTCTTCCCATACATTTTCTTTTAGGGTAGAAAAGTTTATTCCCAAATCTTCTAAAGCCATTTGAGCACCTTCAAATAGAAAATTTATATCATCTCTACCGGAATAGTTCTTAATATTTTCAACCATTTTATTTGGAGCTAGTCCATCTAAGAAATTTATAAGTAAATTATGGTAATCTTTTACAACATCTAAGGGAATAAACAATAAAACCATGTCTTTTAGTTGTTTGAATAAATATCCAATGGCTTTCCCTATTGTTTCATTTTTTAGTAATTTCTCTATGAATCTTCCATTTTCATTGAGAATGTGAATTGACAAAAATCCAATTATTCTTATCATATCTTCTTCATAATTTCTAAAATAATCAAAAAAATGATCTGGTTCCATATTTAATTTATCTTTAATGATAGTACCTACTTTTTTCTTGATATTTTCTAAAGGCTCATCAATTAGTTCTTCTAATTTATCAAGTGAAAAAGAATCTTGTATTTGATCAATAAGATCTAACTTATTTTTTTGGACTATTTCACTTTCTTCGACTTCAGAGACAGAAATTATTTTAGATAGTGTTTTATCTTTTGCTTTTAAGATTCTTAATTCCTTCCATTCATTAAAATCATATATTTTACATAGTAATTGTAAACATTTATCACTTTTACCTATACATTTCTTCTCTGTGATACTAATTCGATAATCATTCTGTTTGATTTTTAAAATAAAATTAGCTACACCTTGAAGCATTCCACATAAACCAGATGCCATTCCTTCGGATTCTTTTCCTAATTTAGAAAGATTAAATATATCTTCCGCGCATGTACCATAACTTGCACATATAGGGCAATGATTGATTTTTAATATATAATCGTTATATTTCGAATTTTTGTTATCAATTTCTTCATAATCAAGTTCTTCTAATTCTTTTCCAAAAACAACAACCCATAATAATTCAAAATAGCTTATCACTTTATCAGGGCTTCCAGGCATAAATTTAAAGATAGCAGAATGTCGTTCACATGATTCTGTTCCAGCTTGTTCCCCAATCTCTCGTATTACAGAGATGCTAATTTCCTCATTTTTTGTAATATCATTAACTTCTTTTAAAATTTCTCTATAAAGCAATGAATAGAATAAAGAACTTGTATTACGACCAAATGCTTTTGATACTTTCTTCATTAACCATTGAAAAATACCCATTATCTTTTCTCCTCAATTTTATATTTAAAAATTTGTATACACGATTTATTTCCAAATGCTTTTGATTCTTGAATTTTTATTGGTTCAATCATTAAAACTATTCTGTTTTTAGAATTTGTGTTAACAAGATTAATAAATTCGGAGATAAATCCTAATAGTATCTCACATCCTGCAACTCTAATATCATCATATTCATATTTACATAATGCACAATCTAAATCATTGATAACCAGTAATTTATTGTCCTCCTTTAAATCAACAGAAACAGAACTTTTCAGTACCTTTTTGTATAAGGTTATAATAACATCCTTAATATTATTTATATCGATTATCTCAGCGGGAGTCCAATATTTTATGTAAGTTTTAGCAATATTTCTTCCCATTCGTTGCAATCTTGCATTCAAATCATCTTTCCCATTTTTAAACATAAATCGTGCAAGATGATAAATAGCATTACGTAACTGATTTATTGCTGCATCAGCAACTAATAATTCATTTCTTGAGTAATTCATCATTTAATTTTGTATATTATAAATTCGTGATATTTATTGGAAAAATATAAGATATTTAAAATTTTTAATCAAATTGAAACTATTATTTGTATTGAACATTTTTATTGATTATGAAAAATGAATATTAATTACTAAGAAAAGAATCAAAACTTAAGGGTATTATTATTAATTTAAGACCTTTCTGAAATTAATTCTTAAAAATATAAAAAAATATTGATAAAATGTACAATTATTCCTATTCAAAATGATGATATGTTAAAAGAAATGAAAAAAAAAAGTAGACTTACGCTTAAAATTTATTCTCATTTTAAAGAATTTTAATTTTCAATATTTGGATAGTAGTTTTTTACTACATTTTTTCTAAAATTAGTCTCATCAGACCCTCTCCACAAGCACCAACCATTTTACCTTTTTGAACTCTTATTTCTCCATCAATTTCAATATTTTTTTCTAATAAAACACCATCTTTGAAAAATAATAATGTAGGAATTGCACTAACATTAAATAAATTACCCAATGGCCTATTTTGATCAAGATCAACTTGAATTAATTTTATTACCCCTTCATCTCGGAGTTTATGTAAGATTGGTGCGATAAACTATCATGGTGTTTAAATAATTTTTTAAGACACTTGCATGGCCCACACCAAACTGTATAAATATCAATTACAAGTTTTCCTTTTTTCATATCTTCTGTTATTTCAATACCAACATCTTTTAAGTTATCTATATTCATTTGTTTTCAATTCTTTTTTTTTTTTTCTTTAAATCTTTTATTTCTAAGATTTGAATATAATCAGTCTTTTTTATATTTTAATTAAGCTATCAGCCTATTTATTTTTTTTATTTTATTATAAAATTCAATAGAAATTTATTTATGTATATATACCAAATCAATTTCAAAAAAGAATCAATTTTTTAATTATAGAATAGTTATTATATTTAAAAATTAAGAATTATAAAAATAAAATTACTAAAAATGGCAACTATAGATTTTGAATTTAGGAACCAAATAATACAATCGGATATAGGGACTACATTAACTTATTGTTACCAATGTGCTACTTGTTCTGGTGCTTGTCCTGTATCACAAGTAACTAATGGTCGCTATAATCCAAGGAGGCTTATTTTAAAATCTTTATTGGGATTGAAAGAAAATATTTTTGGTGAGAACAATTCATTTGAAATATGGGGATGTACTGTTTGTGATACGTGTGATGAAGTTTGTCCCCAAAAGGTCGAGCTGACTGAAATTTTTACAATTCTTAAAAATCTAAGTATAGAAAGAGGAGAAGCTCCTGAACATTATACTTCCCAAGCTAGTGTAATATTAGAGAATGGAAAAGCAATTCCTATGCAAACTGCAATAGAAAGGAGACGCTCTCAATTAGGATTACCACAAATTCTCTCTCCAGATATTAAAGAAATTAAGAAATTATTAAATGTAACTAATTTAAAGAGCAAAATTCCTGAAAAAAAAACAGAATAATTATTGTTTC
>CAZBEU010000384.1:0-4834 GCA_964491005.1 uncultured archaeon
TTTTAATTTTTTTTCTTATCATCAAACTATACATAATGATAAATTTAAAATATATCAATTATGAGATTTTTTCTCTTTTAAAAATTAATACCAAAATTATTCTTTTATTGTAAAAATGTAATTAGTTTAAATCTCTCTTAATTAGTAATTGAATATTTATATGATTTTTCTAACTTTAATTATTATAGAATTTTAGTCTTGATCCATTTATATATAAAAATTTACCTTCTGATATTAAATATAAACATATTATAAAAAGGTGAAAAAAATAAGAGAAATAATCAATATTCAAGGAAAAATTACACAATTTTCAGATTCTAAAAGAAATGCATTTTATATCCAAGATAATAATAATTCTATCTATTACTGTTTTAAAAATGGAAATGAAAATATTGGAGATCTTGCTGATGAGGTAAATATTGTTGGTTTTATCAACTTATCAAAGAAAATTTCTATTAAATTTTTAGAGAACTTAACAAAAAAGAAAACCTACGAACCAAAAATTAAATCTAATATATATTTATTGATTCCGCTTCCAATATTTCTATTATGTTATTGTATTTATGGAATTATAGACTCATTTCAATATTCATATGGATCATTAATTTTACCTATATACATAATACCCATGATATATGTTTTGCCAATATTTTGTGCTCTTATAGCGAAAGAAATTAAGAAAAAAAGATATCTTAAAACATATATTACAGGGTGCAAAAAATTAGATAATATTGCAAATATATCTGATAATAATAAGGATACTAAACTAATTCAATTAGAAAACAAAGCTGAATTTTGTGGAATGTGCGGAAAAAAAAAGAATTCAAAAATGGTTTATTGTCCTGATTGCGGTAATAAACTCTGATTTTTTCTATTTAAATATTCATTAAGTTTGGAATTGAATTTTTATATAATATTTCTAATTCGAAAACATCCATTGTAAAATCTTTATCATCAAGACCAGTAACATTTATTTTTGGATCTGAAATGATTGAACCAATCTTATATATTTCAACCTTGAGATTTTCAGCTAAATCTATTATTTTTTTTGTAGTATTTGACTCAACTTCAATAATAAATCTTCCGTTACTTTCACTGAATAAAAACTCATCAATTCTCATTTTTTTATCATAGATTTTATCTAATTCTAAATTTGCTCCAAATTTATTTTTAAAGCACATTTCTGCAATTGAAATCAAGAATCCTCCTTTATTTACATCATGATTTGCCTTAATTAAATTTCTTTTGTATAACTCTTGAATAAAATCCCATCTGGATTTAATATTATCATCATCCACTTCAGGTGGTTTTCCTCCTTCCAAGTTATAAATTACTGAATGGTATTCAGATCCTCCTAATTCCGCTAATGTGTCTCCTACTATTAAAATATCATTTCCTGGTTGTTTAAAAGGTAATGTAATAATATTATTTTCTCCCTCTATAAGCCCTATAATCATTATCATTGGTGTTGCCTTGATTGCTGTTTTTGTTACTTCATCTTCATTGTAAAAGGAAACATTTCCTCCAACAATAGGAATTTTTAAATTTTTACAAAAGTCAGCCATACCTTTAACTGCATTTGAAAAGTACCAATATGATTCTGGGATCTCTGGATTTCCAAAATTGCAGCAATTAACCATTGCTAATGGTTTAGCTCCGGATGCTAATATATTCCCACAGACTTCTACTAAATTTCCTTTGGCACCATTATAGGGATCTAAATAACAATGTTTTGAGTTAGCTCCAACACTTGCTGAAATAAATTTATCCGTTCCAATTATTCTTAAGACTCCAGAATCTCCATCTCCGCATTTTATAATCGATCGGATGCCTACTTCATGATCATATTGTCTATATATCCATTCTTTACTGCATATATTTTCACTTGCTATTAATTCATATACTATTTCTTTCAAGGACTTAGTAGGATTTGGAGTTTTCTGAGATAAAAGAGTATCAAGGAATTCAGGTCGCTTTTCTTCTCTTTCTGCAATTGGAGATTCTGATAATGCTTTGGCTGGAAGCTTAACAACAAAGTCATCTTCATTATATACTTTCAGTACTTTAGAATCATCAGTTCTCCCAATAACAGCATGAGCCATTTCATACTTTCTAAAGACATTTAAAACTGTTTCTAAACCTTCAGGTTTTACTATAAACGCCATTCTTTCTTGAGATTCGGAGAGCATTATTTCAAATGAGTTCATTCCAGGCTCTCTGGTAAATACTTTGTTAATATCAATATTAGCTCCTGTTCCTCCATCACCTGTTAGTTCACTAAGAGCGCAAGATAATCCTCCACCTCCTAAATCTTTCAGCCCTCTAACAAAACCTGTTTTAATTGCTTCAAGAGTTGCTTCTATGATCAATTTTTTAGTAAAAGGATCTCCTATTTGGACCGCAGGACGATCTTCTTCAGATTCCTCTGTTAAAGTTCTTGATGCAAAAGTAACACCATGGATCCCATCCTTTCCTGTTGAGCCGCCCATTAGAATTACATAATCTCCTGGGTTATATGCTCGACTTGGAGCATGTTTAAAATCTTCAATTTTACCTAAACCAATACAAGCAACATTTACTAAACAATTATTTTGAAAACTTTTATCAAATTCCACTTCCCCTCCAATAGTAGGGATTCCTGTACAATTTCCATAATCTGCTATCCCTTTTACAACATATTTCAATAACCATTGAGAGTGAGGATTATTCTTCAATGATCCAAATCTTAGAGGATCCAGAAGAGCAATTGGTCTTACACCCATACATAAAATATCTCTGATTATTCCTCCGATTCCTGTAGCAGCCCCATGGTATGGTTCTATAGCAGAAGGATGATTATGGGATTCAATTCTAAATGCAAGACAATATCCATCACCAATATCAATTACTCCAGCATCTTGTCCAGGACCTGCTAAAACATAATTATAATTTTTCTCAGCATCTTCAAATAATCTTAATTTTGGTCGAGATGATTTATAGGAACAATGTTCACTCCACATAACATCGAACATGCCAATTTCGGTAATGGTTGGGTCTCTTTCTAAAGTATTTTTTATATAAGTTACCTCTTTATCAGTTAGATCAACATCAATTTCATTATTTCCAACTTTTACTTTTCGCATTTTATACCCTCTTCTCGATAAAATTCTTCATACTCTTAAAAAATAATTTTCCATGGACTGTTTTTTCTGAACTTAGAATTGACTCTGAAGCTCTTTCTGGATGTGGCATTAATCCAACACATTTTTGTTCTAAATCACACACACCAGCTATATTTGCTAAAGAGCCATTTGGATTTGAATATTCTCCCATTTCTCCATTATTATCAACATATTTAAAGACGATTTGGTCGTTATCTTCCAATTCCTTTAATTTATCTGTAAAATATCTTCCTTCTCCATGAGCTATTGGGATATTTAGAATACTTCCAAGGCTCATCAAATTTGTAAACGCCGTTTGATTATTTTCCACTCTCAATTTTACCCATTTACAAATAAATTTTAGGGATTCATTTTGTAATAAAGCACCTGGAAGTAATTGTGCTTCTGTTAGAATTTGAAATCCATTACAAATACCTATTATCGGTTTATCATCCTTTAACATTTGACGTGCTTCATCAATTGCAGGGCTATGAGCCGCAATTATCCCTGATCTTAGATAATCTCCAAATGAAAATCCACCAGGGAGAATTGCTCCATCAAATTGTGATCCTTTAAATTCATTATGCCAGACCAGTGTGGTTTCTATGTTCATCACATTGTTTAGCACGTGTAATGCATCTAAATCACAATTAGAACCAGGAAATTGAATAATTGCTATTTTTATACTCATAATACTCTACTGATCTATTTCAGTTACCTTTAAAATATTTAGATTTTGAGTAACAGGATTATATATTCTCAAAATATTACACATTCGGACAATAATTTGCTCTGCCGAATCCTTATCTTCTGCTTGAAGAGAAATTTTTAAATATTGACCGCTTCTGACATGGGATACCATATCAAATCCCTTCTTAGCGATTAAATCTCTCTGAATGGTATCAGCGACAGGGTCTCTTGCCGCTGACTTCAGAGTCATAACAATCTCAACAATGAAGCTTTTCATAATTATTGTAATTAATAATGAAATATAAGATAAATTATTAGTAATAAAATAAGAAACAACTTTTAAAATAGAGCTTAAATCTTCATAATTGTTCTTAATTAACAAATAGCTTATTTAAAGTTAAAATAAATTTGTTATTGCTAATAATAAAAAGGCCCCAGCTAGAAAAGTCAAACTTCTCTTTAGGTATAATGGGAAATCCTGTTTTTTTGCTTTTGGAATCTGATTTTTATTTAATTTAACAATATTTAGAAGTAAATAGAATGCTCCTAAAATAAATAATACACAAATAAAAATTAATAATACAGATACAATCATAATTTTATAACTATTTAAAGAAATATAAGAAATCTTATAAAAATCACCAAATTCTCTATTTGTGATCTATTTTATCTATTGGTAAATAATCTTGAAAAAAAAGATAAAAAAAAAGAGCTCTAATATATAGGAAAAATATAATGTGTATTTTTTTATATCAGATTAATTTTTTTAAGATTTTCTTCTATTCTTTCTTTAATATTTGATATAACTGGTCGAAATTCCATTCCAGTTATTTTTTTATAACTTTTCATGTATCTTTTTGCTAATTCGATCTTTATCTCTTCAGATATAGGTGGTATTTGCTGTTCTGGTTTTATATTTGGAAAAATATCAGGATAAGTATCCATAAGCCAACCTCGAAAGATTTCTTTATCTAAAATTTCAGGTTCTTCATTATTATCAAATT
>CAZBEU010000385.1:0-2982 GCA_964491005.1 uncultured archaeon
TTCAATTGATAGACATATTTAAATTATACCTAAATTTATCAAAATTTCCCTCGATAACATTTCAAATGATTTATGGACATTTTCACCTGTTTTTGAAGATACTTTTATATAATTTAAAAAATTATGTTTTTTCATTAGCTCTTCAACATAATCATCATCTACAGAAATGTCATTTCCTAAATCCATTTTTGTTCCTAAAAATAAGATGGGAGCTTTAGAATTTCCAGCTCTACAAATCTTTACCCATTCATCTATACGATCTAATGTCAATGGTCTTGTTAAATCAAACATTATTAATGCTCCTTTAGCCCCTGCTGCATATGATTGTAATAGAAATCTAAATCGTTCTTGTCCTCCAAAATCCCATAATTGAAGAGCTACATTTTTACCTTCAATAATGAATTCTTTTAGAAAAAATTCCACACCAATTGTCATATGTGTATCTGCCATAAAAATACCATCAACATATCGATGAAGCAGTGTTGTTTTACCTACTCCTCCTTCTCCAGCTGTAAGTACTTTTAGTATTATAGGTTTTAAAGTCATGATTTATACTTTTTTTCAGAATAATATGCAATAATTTCGTAATAGTATTTTAAAGAAAATTTAATTATTTAGACCTTTCTGAATATTATAATATTATGTTCATAAAAAATTATTTGGTGATAGTTCTTTTAAAAAAAAAGATAAATTCAAATAAAAAATGTTCTAATTTTCTCTAATTATTAAAAGTGAAATTATAATTCTTGTGTAAAATCTTCTATTCTATTCATAGCTTCTTCTAATAGTTTTATATCAGTTGCATATGAAATCCTCAGTGTATTATTTGAAAAACTCCCAAAAACATCTCCCGGAACTATAGCTACTCCTTTTTCCTTAATAATTCTTTCAGAAAATTCTTGACCTGTTATTTGAAATTCTTCAACAGATGGCATAATATAAAAAGCTCCACTTGGTTTCACAACACCAAATCCCATTTTTTTTAACCTTTTATATGAAAAATCTCTTCTTTCTTTAAAATTATGAAGTATATCTTTGAAGAAATCTTTATTCATCTTTAACCCTTCTATAAATCCAAATTGTGCAGCATGATTTGTACCTGCAACTGTATATTGATGATATTTTTCCATAAGATCTATAATTTTTTCATTTGCAACCACATATCCTAAACGAAATCCAGTTGCAGAATATAATTTTGACATAGCATTTATTGTAATCGTTCTTTCCAATAAACCTTTAAAAGAAGCTGGACTAATATGTTCCGCTTCATCATAGATATAATTTTCATAAACTTCATCTGAAATAAGATAAAGGTCAAACTCCAGAACAATATCTATTAACGATTTAATTTCTTTTGAAGTAAAGACATAACCTGTAGGATTATTTGGAGAATTAATGAGTATTGCTTTAGTTTTTTTTGAAATCATTTTTCTCAAATTTTCAAAATCTGGAGAAAAATCTTGTTTTCTTTTAATTTCTTTTACATTCACACCAAAAAAGTACCCTAAATAAAAATAAGATATAAAATTAGGAGAAAATAAAAGTAATTCATCACCAATGTTAAAGATTGAAGCAAATGCTAAAGTTAATGCTTGACTTCCACCATTTGAAATTATTATATTTTTATTCCAATCTATTTCTATATTATTATCTCTTTTAACTTTTTCCTCCAATAACTGCAATAGTTCTGGATTCCCTCTTGTTGGAGCATATTGAGTGATATTTTTTTCTAAGGCTCTTATATTTCCTTGAATTATTGGGAATGGTGTTTTAAAATCAGGTTGTCCTATACCTAGACTTATTATATCAGAACGACCAGAAGCTAGATTAAAAAGTTCTCTAATTTTTGATTTAGGAGTTTTATTTGCTAAGATATATGATAATTCTTTCATAATTATTTTCACAATACTAATTAAAAATTTAGATTTTATGATTTAATATAAATTTTATTTAAAATAATTAGTGCGAATCACAATTATTATTAAAAAGTGAATATTCTTTTCCTAATACTATTTGGCTAAATAAAGAATATCTTCAATGATTTTATCTAAAATTTGTAATCATTTGAAAATTGTATAATTAGAAAATTAGAGACCCTCTACATTTTGTCTTCTTAAGATTTCGATTACTAAATTCTCAAATGCTTTATTAACATAATCACCATATTTAGCAGAAGTTTCAATAAATTCAGTAGCATTAATATATTCTGCCATTTTCTTTCCTTCTTCTGTAGGAACTATTCTTTCGTTTTCTAAATCCATTTTATTTCCTATTAACATATAAACTCCTTCTTTCTTAACGTATTTCCTGAAATCTTCATACCATTTTGTTTTTATTGCATCAAATGTATTATGTCTGGTAATGTCATACACCAATAAACCTGCTACACAGCCTTGAAAATACATACTCCTTATAACATTATATTTTTCCTGACCTGCAAGATCCCACATAATTAAACGAATTCGAGCATTTATTTTTTCAATATGTACATCTTTACGAATGATATTCGCACCTAAAGTAGGTTTATAATCTTCAGCGAAGGATCCTTCTACATATTGATTAATAAGTGATGTTTTTCCAACTGCTGCTTCACCTAGAATTGTTATTTTAAATACATATTCTTTAATTTCATCTGTTGACATATCTTTACAATCCTCTGATTGTTATTAATATATTGTTTTATTTTATTTAATTTTTTTTTTTATTTTTAGAGAAAATATAAAAGTATTATGATTAGGATCTTGAAGATCTTCTTGATTGATTTGATATATTACTTCTTTTTCTGAGGTTAAGGTTTTTTCTAGAGTGTGTACAATAAACCCTTTGAATAAAGTACATGGAATTCCTATTTCAGAACAAAAGATACAATTCCGTACTTTAATTTTAATTTCTTCCTCTGATTGCTCAATTATTTCAATATCCCAATCTGTATTAATTAACTCGGTAATTTCTTTTATACTTTCTTTAAATTTTTTTCCAAAA
>CAZBEU010000386.1:0-7925 GCA_964491005.1 uncultured archaeon
CTTGAAGACAAAGATGTATCCTCCCTAATTGAAATAGGAATTAATGATATAAATCAAGATAATAAAAGCAAAAAAGCAAAAAAAAGATTGGATTCAATTGATTTTGTCAAAGGACTTGCAATAAACCTAATAATTTTATCTCATTTATCAGATACATGGTTAAGTTCAGAATGGAGATTTCTTTTTGCAATTGGAACTGCTCCTTTAGATATATTTGGTCCTTCATTATTTATAATGTTATCATCTCTATCAGTAATATTTAGTATAAAGAAAAAGCAGGACGTGATTCCCAAAAAAGTAATTCGAAATAAAATACTATTTAGAGGTATTGCAATAATGTTACTTGGGACAACATTTAATATTTCTGTAACTCGTAAACCGATATATGATATAGTACCTTTTAATATATTTCCTTTCACTTTATTTGGTTGGAACATATTATTTTTCTTAGGATTTACACAGATAGCATCATATTATATATTAAAACTAAACATAAAAGCAAGATTGGTTATAGGTGTCTTGATAATCGTCCTTGGACCAATATTAAGAGAAACAATTTATTATTCAACAAATACTCATCCAATATTTATATGGTTAAATTTTTTTATAACATCACCAGTTCCTCAACTTCCTTTTTTTCCTTGGATATCAATTTGTTTTATATCAACAGTTTTTGGAGAATATCTCTATAAAATGATGACTCAAAATACAGAAAATGCATTGATTAGATTATATAAAGTATTTTTAATTTCAGGTACTATTTTTGTTATTTCAGGAATAATTATTGGTTTTAGATTACATACATCATCTACAATAGATATTAATCTATATGAGACGATTGATTGGCTAGATATAGCAAATAATCAGAATTTTGTTTCATTTCAATTTCCGGGAATCCCAGAGTTCCTAATTAGAAGTACAATATCAAATTCCTTTTACCTTTTGGGGTTCGCTTTAATAATTATGGGAATTAGCATCTATTATATAGATATTAAGGGAAAAAAAGGTATTTTTAATAGAATGTTGATTTTTTATGGAAAAGTTTCATTAACTCTTTTCTTGCTAATCTTCTTATTAGGATTTTTATTTGCAGGAGGATTACCTCTATGGTTTTTCTTATGCGTATATTTATGTGTTGTTGGACTATTAGGATTTCTTATGTATATTTGGAAATCTTTTTTTAAAGGAATTGGAACACCAGAATGGATAATGGAAAAAATATCTTCTATTTCTCAAAAGAAAAAAAAATAAAATAATAAGAAAAATGGCACATGTTTTTTTTCTTTCTAAATTTATTCTATTGAGCCTAATATATCATAAAATCTTTAGATGATAAGTAATTCTTTATATTTTCAACTTTCTCTAAAGATTTTTCTAAGGATTTCTCTTTGGTAACTATAAAACAGGAATGATATTTATTATCAAAGGAGATTGGGGGCACTATAAATTCAGGAAATAGTTCCAATAATTCAGGATAAAAATCATCTTTCATTTTAATCTCAGTAAGATTTCCATTATTGATTAAATTAAATTTCAAAAAAACAGAGTTATTGTCTATTTCAATTGCATCATCATCTATCTGGTTTGATCTTGATCTTACAATCAGATCAGCGGGATTTTTATTCAAAACATTTCTTAATCCTAAATATGAAGTAGTGATTCTTGGATTAATCTCAATAAATGAGATTTTATGTTTATTTTGAACAAAATCAATTCCAAATAACCCATTAAATTCGCAAAGATTAATGTGATCGAAAATTTCAGAGATTTTTTTATATAATTTTTTATAGTTTGAATAGGGTGTATAACCTCCAAGATAATTGACGGAATTATTTATTGTAGAGAGAGCAATCTTTTGAGTATTGATTGATAATATTTTTGTTCTATATTCAGTAGTTTCAGGAGAATAATAATTCATTAACGATAAACTTAAAGATTGCCCATCAACATATTCTTGCAAAAGAAAATTTCGTTCATTATCCAGAGTCTTTAATCTTTCTGTAAGAATATTTTTAATTTGGTCCTCTTTACTAAGATATATAATCGACTCTGCTCCAACTCCATCATCGGGTTTGATTATTATGGGAGATTGAAAAATATTAAATTTGCTAATAATAAACTCTTTATTTGGAATTTTATGTTCCATTGGTATTTTAAAGGTTTTTGGAGTCTCTAATTTATTTTTTCTAAAGAATTTGTATGTTCTATATTTATATGTTCCAATCTCAATACCTTTAGTATCAATACTTAGGAGTTTTTTATTATTGATTTTTACTATTTCTGTTAGATTTTTTAATATTTCAGAAGATTCAGGAGCAATGATAAAACAAAATTCATTTTTTTTTACTATATTTTTGAAAATAGATATATAATTGATTTTAGAATCAATATAAAAAATTAAATCCACATCGAGTAAATTTTGAAAATGTCTAATCCTATTATCTAAAAGTGTAGAAATTTTAAATCCTAATTTTTTAAAATCATTGATAATAGCTCTCATCATTCCAAAACCTTCACAAAACAATGAAGATGGAATTGAACTTTTATTTAATCCGCCTCCAGATATAAACTCAAAGACAAAAAGTGATTTTTCCATTAAAATCTATTTTTTATTTAATTTTAAAAGATAAAAAAGTATTTTGTTAAAATTATATAGTTTTAATGAAAAATCAATCTAAAATTTTATTAGAATAAATAAAAGGGTTGAATATAAGAAAATAGATCAATTAAATAAAAATATCAAATAAATTTTTTAGAAACTGATGAATAATTTACATAATTTGGATTTATTGAAAAAAATTTACTAAAAAAGATTATTATGCAATTTTTTACAGAAGAAGAGATCCTTCAACGAATACGATATCTCCATTTTAAAATAAAACATTTGGAGAAGGCTCTATTTAAACAAGAAGAAGATATTGATTTGGAAGAATTAAATTTTATTTTAGAATATACAAAGATCTTAAATATCAATTATGGACAAGACAATCATACTTCAATACTAAAACGATTTGAAATTACTCAATTATTTCATGATCCAGAGATTGATAAAGACATTCAAATAACAGATATTATGTTTGAGTGTGCTAGAGTTTTATGGATTTTAGCTAAATTATACTCCCAAATATCAGAAAAATTTGAAAATGAAGAGCAATATCAAAATGCTATTATTGCAATGGTCGAGAGCAGTAAAATGTACAAATCTGCAGCATATTTCAGTGCATCAGCAGTAAATCAACATGAGATTGGAGAGACATTAAAATCTGAAAATTTAGAATTGAATTCAGAAGAAACTCGAATTATTGCACAAAGTATAGCTGCCTCAAAAGAGGAAAATCATAATAATATATATTTTGCATCAAAATTATATGCTGGTCTTTCTGCTCTTTCAAAAAGATTATTTTATTTAAGAAAGCATAATGAAAAAAAGAAACAACAGATAAGAGCTCAATTTCATTATGATATGGGTAAAGCGTGCTATTTAAAAGCTCAAGCATCAATTGAATCCTCAATTACAACTATTAATCAAGAGAAAGTAGGTAGATTAAAGCAAAAAGCAAATTTTTATTATAAAAAAGCAGAACAAATATGGAAAGGAATGCTTGATTCTTTATCTGAAATCTCTCCTGAAGAAAGATCAACAATTAATGATAATATCACAGTTGTTCGAGAGCATATAAATCAAAACGACGTTGATGAATTAGATTATAATGAAATAAAAAAAATTCAAGATCCTGAACCTATAATTGTGGTTCCTGAAAATTTAGCTCCTTTTGTACCAAAATCTATAATATATATGACGAAATTTGTCCCTAAAGATGTTAATGAAAAACGGTTTGTTAAATTTAAACAACAAAAACTTGAAAAGAAAATTCCTTATTCTAAAAAGGAAAAACTACTGGATAAAAAAGCTGGAGTTCTTAGAACTATAAATGAATTAAAACTATTAAGAGAGAATAAGGAATTAAATATTGAAAAATATACTGAGATGATGGAGAAGTATTCTACTAAAATAGTTATGATAGATACTGCTCTTGAAAAGTTAGGAAAAAAATAAACTATTATTAAATTTATCAACTCAAAAAATTCCTCTTTTTTTGATTTAATTTACTATTGAAATTACTAAATCAATAGTTTTTAAAAAGCACTTAAATATTATTAAGAAGAAAAGAGTGCTTTTCTTTTTATTTTAGGTAACTTTAAACTAATTATGTCAGATCTTCTCCAATTATTAATGTATATGAAAAATATGTTTTCTGATATAATATACATAAATGGAGTTATAGCAACTCAATTAACCCAGATTGTAGAAAAATTATCAGTACTTAATGATGTAAATGACTCATTAAAAGATAAAAAATCTATTTCAGAACATAAAAAATTAATTTTAAATGTTCTTGAGATAATTAAAAAATACAAAGGTAATACTGAAGAATTTAAAACTCTTGAGAGCCAAATTCTTAAAAATAATAATGAATAGGATTGCAATTGCTTAAAAATTAATTTAATGAAATAATTATAAAATACAAATTAAAAAAACATTATAAAGAACTGATGTTAGATAAAGAAAAAATATTGATTATTGGCTCTGCATCTCAGATTTTAGGAATAAAAATAGCAAATAAACTAGGGATTGAATGTATTGATACAGAGTTTAAAACATTTCCTGATGGAGAAAACTATCTTCGAATTAATGTAGAGGATGAAACTATTTTAGAAGGAAAGGAAGTAATTATTGTGCAATCGACAGGACCAAGTGTTAGAAATAATCAAAATGCTCAATTTTTTGAACTATTAATGATGATTGATGCTGTGAAACGTATTGGGCCAAAAAAAATAGTTGTTGTTGTTCCTTATCTTGCATATGCAAGACAAGATAAGATTTTTAGACCTGGAGAAACTAGATTCATAAGAACTCTTTTAAGAATTATAAATTCTATGGAAATAGATGAATTTTATGTCGTAGATTTACACGAACCAAAAGTATTAGAAGAAATGTCCTGTAAATCTGTTAATATTGATTCAATGAAACTATTAGCAGAATATATTAAATCACTTGGAGCTGAAAATATTGTAGTTTTATCACCAGATAAGGGCGCTATTGAAAGATCAAAAACTTTCGCAAAATATTTTGGAAGTAATGTTTCTTTAAAAGTTTTTGAAAAAGAGAGATGTGTAAAGACAGGAGAGATTAAAATGACTGGTTCTTTTGATTTAGAGAATAAAGATGTTGTCATTTCTGATGATATAATTGCGACTGGAGGAACTATGGCAACAGCAATTAAGTTAGCAAAACAAAATGGTGCAAACAAAGTATATGCTGTAGCTACCCATGCTTTGTTATTAAAAAATGCAAAATATCTTATTTTAAAAGCAGGAGCAGATGAAATAATTGGAACGGATTCAATAGATAATGAAGTATGTAAAGTTTCATTAGCAAATGCAATAATTGATTATTTGAAATAGTTAAAATTAGTAATTTTCAATAATTTCTTTTATTTTTTTTATAATTTTCTCTCTGAGATCTCTTAAAGAAGAATTATTCGAAATTTCATAATCAGCACTCTCAATTAATTTTTTAAGTCCGAAATTTGTTTCTCTTTTATCTCTTTTTAATAGTTCTTGATATGTGGTAGGATCATCTCCTCTAGCTCTTTCTTTAATATGATTATATCTTTGTTCTTCATTTATAGTAATTGCGACAATAGGAAACTTCCACTGTTTTCTAAAAACAATAACTTCTTCCCAAGACCGTAATCCATCAATAAATATAGTTTTCTGATTTAAATTTTTTATTTTTTCTATACATTTTTGAGCAATAATTCCCAGTCCATTTTTTTTTCTTAATTCCTTTGCAATTCTACCGAGTTCAATATCCGTATGAATTTTTCCTCTTTTATTTGCTTCTTCTCTTATAATATCACCCATATTAATGATATATCCTAGATTTTTTATTGCATCTAAAGCTGTTGATTTTCCAGATCCAGGTAATCCACAAAAACCGATGATTTTCATATTATATATATTAATTTTTAAAAAAAAAGAAATATTCTTAACACTTATCTTTTATTAATTATTTATAGTGTAAATCACGTCTTAAGAATAAAATATTATATCAATTTTATAATTTATTTCTTATAGATATCCTAAAAAAAAATTGCTGATGAAGGAGAAATCAAAAGATAATCACCAAAAGGAGAGTACATATGAGCGATCCTTAAAGCATCCGGAACATATGGATTTTGTTTTGAAAAGCCAGGAAAGCAATGTGGAAGTATATAAAAAGATTATCTTAAATTGGGATTCATATAGGAGAATTGTTGGATATTCAATAAGATATGCCAACGATGAAATGAAACCAAGTGAATTAAAGGAAGTATATGGTATTTTAGTTGGAACTATTGAAAATGAAAAAATCATAATTAAAGATGCAATTCCAATGATTTTTGGTGATAGAGCAGGAGTAGAATATGAAAATAAACAATATGGAAATATGGAACAAATTGATACATCTATTTATGAGAAAGCTATAGAAGACAAAGAGAAGGATTTTATCGTAGGATGGTGGCATACACATCCTGGTTTTGGATTTTTTTTCTCTCCAATTGATAATTTAACTCAATTAGGATATCAAGATTCTAACCCTCACGCAATTGGATTAATATTTGATTATAGTAAAAAAAACAATAATTCATTAGGTATAGCTGCATTAAGATTAAAAAATCCAAAAAGAGCAACATTCTCAGATTTTACAAAAATAAAAATGACCTATGAACCAAAGAAATCTTCTATGCTGAAGAAAGTGAATAAATTGATTACTGAAATAAAGAAAGATAAAAAATCAATTGAAGATAATATTAAATATATTCAAGAAACAGTATATAGAAAATCTTTATTTCAATTACATGAAAAGTATGGATTGATCTCTGAAAGAGAAATAGAATACCTATTAATTAGTGAATCTAAAGAAAGTGAACAGAATTTATTTATTTGGAAAGAAGATGAAAAAGAAGATAACCTACCTCCTTTTAGAGAGAATATAGAAAAAGAAATAAAAAAACAAGAAAATATTTTAAGAAAATTATTAGATAGCGGTAGTAAAGAAAAATTTGAAAAATCTAAAGATAAAATATCTAAGAAAATAAAATTAAAATTAGAAAATCCTAAGAAATTAATCGATTCAATTGAGGAAAATTATATAAAGAAAAAAAATATGATTTTAAAATATTATGATTACTTTGATACTAATGAGAGAATGTTATTAGAAAGGATAGAAAATTTTATTGAACAATATCATGAAATATTAGGTACATTATACTCACAAATAGAATTTAATATATAACCTTCGTTATATTTAACCAAAAGATTCAAATTAAAAAATCATTTTATTGGTAATTTTTAAGCAAGTTTTATATTAAATGGTATATTAAATAATATGAAACCTTTTTCCTATAAGAGGACTATTTTTACAATAAGGTTCTTTTAATGATGAATAATATAATTAATATTAAACAAAGAAACGATAAAGAAAGAGCGATTAAAGACGCTATTTTTGCCTTTTCTGGAGGCCAAAAATCAGTCTTAATCAAAGGAGAGGGAAAAGAAATATCAACTGCAGTTGAAATCGCAGAAATATTACGCCAAAGATTATTTCCTTCAATAGAAATATCAGATATAACTTTAGGAAGTAGACCTTTTTTTAAAAAAGGTCGACGAGATTTTAAAAATAACTATAATAAAGAATTTAAACCGGATATTGTCTCTCAAATAGAAATAGAGATATCAAGAATCTAAGTGAAATTATTTTGACATTTGAAAAATTAGGTCCCTTACTTAAAGAAGATAGAACTTCAGCAATTTGTGAAGTATGTAATAACTATATATACAAAAGAGTCTATTATGACGAAAATAGTTCAAAAAAGCAA
>CAZBEU010000387.1:0-8743 GCA_964491005.1 uncultured archaeon
AGGAAAACAAGAATAACAGAGAATAATATCGAAATTATTTTCATATGAAATTTCGTTTATATCTCCCACGATAAAATCCACATTTTGATACTCTTTCGAGTATTTATTTTTTGAGATTGTTATCATTTCTTTAGAAATATCCACTGCAACAACCTTTCCATTATTAGTTACATGCTTAATTAAATATGGTATTGTTATTCCTGTTCCCGTCCCGACATCTAAAACTTTTGAACCTTGTTTTAACTTCAATGCATTTATTATTATTCTTAGTTTTTCCGGATCATGATAGACTTCGTCGTCCCAATTTTTGGCATGTTCATTGAAATAATTTCTTACATTTTCAATACATCTTTCGTTAGAGTATGTCTCTTTTTTTTTGTTTTTCGCTTTTCGATGCTTGGGAGAGAATAATACTGAAACTACAAACACTATTGACGAAAAGATAATAATAGAAGAAGAAATTGGGAAATTCATCCATAATGATAAATAAACCCCTCCCAAAATGGTTAAAACTCCAATTATAGGCGATAATATAAATAATTTTTTTGTATCATAAATAAATTGATAAGCAGTTGAGGTAGGATTCACGATCATTGCATATACCAAAAAAGCTCCTACAATATTAATGGAAAACGATACTGCTATTGCCGTTGCAAACAAAATTACAAATTTAAAAAAAGAAACATTTATTCCTGAGGTTAAAGCAATTTTCTGATTTAACATAATACTTGTCAATTCTTTATAAAAAAGGATGATTATGATGATGATAAAAAGATTTAATATAATAAGCATTATCAACTCCTCCTTATTTAAACCAAATAAACTTCCCCAAATGATTGTCATAGATGTTCGCCCCGTTACGCCTTCAGGTAATTGGCTAATGAAAATAAAACCTAAAGCAATCATTAAAGAAAATAAAATACCTAGTATAATATTGGAATCTAATTTTGTTTTATCTGATAAAGGTCCCAATAGAAACGCAACTAAAATGGTAAAAATAATTGCCATATAGATCGGATTGAAAATACTTCCATAAGCTTGTAATAATATTCCTAATGCAGCGCCTGCAAATGCAGTATGGCTCATGCAAAACCCCACCGATGTAATTTTCATATGTACAACGAAGGTACCCACGAGACTTAGAGCCAAACCCGCTAATATAGCACTAGTTATTATTGTAATCATTATATTCGCTGGTAAAATTACAAAAAATATCATATCTCTCTCACATTTTATCTTTTTAATTATTTTTTAGTATATTTATTCTATAAATTTAATATTTTATATATCACCAATCAATTGGCAATATGCTTTAAATTTCTCAGATTTAAGCGCTATTTCTCGAGTTTTATCCATAATGATTCTACCCCTTTGAATCATTACAACCTTGTCTACTCCTTGTGGAATTTTATTTCTATGAGATACACATACGATAGTAACATTCGCTTGTTGATTAAGTCTCAAAAACATTCTAAAAACTTCTTCACGTGAATGAATGTCTAAATTTGCGAATGGTTCATCCAATAATAAAATTTCAGGTTCTGCTGCTAAGATATTTGCAATCAATACCTTTTGCAGCATCCCTCCCGATAATTTTCCAATTGGGCGATTCCAATAATCCTCTAACTGATTTTTATTTCGTAAGCAATCATAACAATATCTTGCAATCTCCCAATCTCCTTTAGTTGGAAACTTTAGCAAACCAAGTCGCCCTGACCGTGAGATCATTAAGGCTGTTTTTACTAAAAATGGTGTTTGAGTGTCAAATTCAGCTCCTTGAATTAAATACCCAATCTTTTTTCGAATTCTACGCTTATTTTTAAATACTGACTCTCCATCAACCTTTATACCCCCTTTTTTAATAGGTAATAATCCAAGTATTGTTTCGAGTAACGTTGTTTTTCCTGCACCATTTGGGCCTATCACAAGAATAAATTCCCCTTTGTATATTTTTAAATTAATATCGTAAAGGGTTGGATATTTTGCTCCTTCATAAACAGTATTTACATTCCAAAGGTGTATCTGTGGTTGCACATCATAATCTATTTTTTTCTTACCGCTTATTTCTTGCTTATTATGATTTATTGCTGCAAGAAATTTTGGATTGTAGCTTTTTTGGAACATTTTAAAAAAATAATTAATTTACTTTGTATTATATTTATTTTTTATCATTTTAGAAGAGTTCTTTTTTTGGAAATTAATAGTATTATTACTAAGCCAAAAGAGAAGAAGATCATTAATGGTAATATTTGATCTATACCTATTTTATCTGAAGAAGGTCTTGGATCCGGACTGTTATTAAGGGCCCAATTTAATAAGGCAACATTAAAATCCAGTTGTTCTAAATAAGAATCTACTCCATATACTCCTGGAAAGTTTATTAAAGGAACGCTTGCTATACCTAGAGAGTCTGCTGCAACTTTTCCCATATCCGTACCAGATTGATAATTCATTATGATAATTTCTGTATTTGTTTCAGAAGCCCCTTCAATAATTGCTTGAAGATCACCTGTTGTCATGCTATTATCATCCTTAGTCCATGTACCTGTGATATTAAACCCTAACCAGGATAAAAAAGCAGTTTGGTGGTTCATGATATAAGCATTCGTGTCAGTAAAATTATAATAAACAGTATCTAACGACTCAATTTCAAGCTTCGTTGTGGCAATTTCTTGCTTATAAATTGCACTATTTTGGTTAAAAGTTTGATTTAATAAAGGATATGTATTATTAAGATGGTTACAAAGAACATCTATGAATAAGGGAGCGTTAGCTGGTGAACCCCATTGTGTATAACCAAGACTTCCATCTCCACTCATTGAATACGCGGCTCCTGTGTTACCTGCTGCATTAAGTAATTCTCCTAAGAATTGATCCCACTCAAAGCCATGAAAGAATATAATATCTGCTCCTTGAACCTTATTAATATCGCTTGGAGTATAATCATAGTGTCCTGGACACATTCCTGCTTCAATAATCACTGATACAGTGCTTTGATCACCAATTATTTGCTGTGCAAAATCTCTCAAAATAGTTGTCGTTGCAACTACTTTTATTTCGGATCCTGCTGTTGTTTTTAAAACATTAGATCCATATGGTTTTTGGTTTTTATTGATAAAACCAAAAATTAATAGTACAATTATTGCAAGAAATATTGTCTTGTTGTGTTTTTTCATATAATTATGTAATAATTTTTATAGTAATACTTTTTTATAATTTAGTAATATTTAATAATATTACTTTTTCACAATTTAGTAACATTTGATGGCTTTTTTCCTTTATAAGAGGCTGGGATGCAGAGATCATAATTTTCAATGGAATAAACATTTTTTCTAAACACAATATATTTAATATTTTAAAATGTAACAATTATGTCTAATTATATTAGTTATTATTTATTCTTAAGTATAATCCTATTTATCTCTTACTTAATAATGGACATAATGTGGTAAGAAAATCTAGATTAACTGAACCCTCCGTAAACTCTATCTCTACATGATAAAAAAATATTAAATTAGGAATGACTAAACTTAAATATCTTTTTTCATTATGATTAACTAAGGAGGTTATAATGTTAAATAATAATTCCTCGAGATATCATAAAGATATTAAGAAAAGCACACTCAAATTATTAGATAAGATTTTTAAGGTCTCTGTTAAATCTGATCAAGGATTAAAAGATTTCTTCAATGAATCTGACTTCGATAAAATTAAAGAAGAAGTTAAGCAAAAATTTGAGAAGATTGTTCCAAAAATTCCCTATATTGGAGGAAAGAAGAATGGATTAACGTTTAATTTAAAAGGTAGTGTCTTATGTTTAGCTTTTATAAAGTTCCTTGAAGAAAGATCCTTTAAATCACGTGATATTGGAAAGTTGCTTTATAAGATAATGGAATCCTATTATAGTTCACTACCAACCCTCCTAAAATGGTTCTTTCGCAAATTAATGTTTTCAAAACTAGCAAAGAAAAAAGGAAGAAAAAAGTCTTTAGAATTACAAAAAAGACAATATGCAGATAATTGGGTTTCAGAATTCATTGAAGGAAAAGGAGAAGAATACGATTTTGGAATTAATTACACCGAATGTGGAATTTGCAAACTTTATAAAAAACTAGGTGTTGTAAAATATACTCCTTATCTCTGTCTCTTAGATTATGCTTCATTTGGCTCATGCGGTATTAGAATGGAGCGCACTCAGACGATTGGTAATGGAGCTAATTGTTGTGATTTTCGATTTTACAAAAAAGGAGCTATTCAAAATGGTTGGCCTCCGGATGATTTATTGGAATTCAATAAAGAATTAACTCAAATTAATGGTGAATGAAAAAAAATATTAGGTTAAATCGATTTTGATAAAATTATTGAATTGATGTAAAAAAAACCTAAAGATAAACTTCAGATTAAAATATAGATTTTAAATATAAGAATATATCATAAAATAAGAAAATTAAAAAAATGATTGCAAATAATAATAAAAAATCAATATACAAATGGACTTTAAGAGATAAATTTATATATTTTATTATTTTAGTTCCATTTTTAATTGCTTTTATAGGAACAACGTTTCTATTAGCTACTATTTCGATTTATCTTACAATAATATTACTTTCTTTGTATATAATTACGAATATATTTCAAGCAGGATGTTGTATAGGATGTCCTTATCGAGGGAAATATTGTCCTGCATTATGTGGCGTATTTTTAGGCAATTATTTATCAGCTAAACTTTATAAAAATCGTAAATTTAATCAAAAATTCTTTAAAATTAACGCCACAATAGGTGAGACTTTATTAATAATCAACATAATATTTTCAATTATTTTTTTATTTTTTTTAAATTTCTTTTATCCTATAATAGTAATAGTTCTTATAGCAATACATTTTATCTTATTTTTCTCACTTTTATGCCCAAAATGCAGTTATAACAATACTTGCCCAGGAGGTCAAACAGCATGTAAATTATTTAAAAATAAAAGTGAGGAAAAAAATAAAAAAAGGGAATAATCTATTTTATTTTTTGAATCTTTTTATTGTTTAAAAATTTCTTTCCTAATCTGCATAATAATAATATCAATAAAATCCCAATAATATACGCTATTATAATAGTTGTATCAAAAATATTAAATAAATGATGTACTTCTTTGTGAAATGGTTTTTAAAAACCATTTTAAAAAAACTACATAATTCTTCAAGAACAAAATTAAACATTTTAAAGAATCTTGCTAAATTTATCTTGTCTCTTCCTACTAAGGGAGGATCAACAGCAGAACTTCTAATTAGTAATAAAATATATCTTTTTGCTCTGGAATTTTTATTTGAAGAATTTTCAAAATATGAAAATCTTATTCTAAAAAAAACACATCGTTCTGATGTAGAATTCAATCAATTTTTAGGTCTATTAAAAGAACAAATTGTTATTATGTCTAAAAAAATAATTCAACCTTTTTTAAATGAAGCTGAAGAATTTTCTCCTGATCCAAAAGATACAGTATATCTTGCTCTTGCTTCAGCAATTAAGTCAGATATATGGTCTAATGATAAAAAATTAAAAGAAGGACAAAATAAAATTAATGTTTTATCTACAGAAGAATTACTAAGTAAGCTAGATATTTTAAAAATAAAAAAGTAAATTATTCGTTTATAGGAAGTGCTTTTTCTTTTATTATTTCTTAGTAAATTAAATTATATCATAAAATTTCTCTTTTAAATCATTAAAATTCCCAAAATTTAATGATAGAGAGGATATGATTTAAAAAATTAAGTTTTGCAAAATAGTTATTTTACAACTAAAATCTTAAATTATAATTAGATAATAATGGCCTTTCAAGATAAATTCATCAAAATACTATAATCTCTTAATTCACATTTTCTTAATACTATTTTTTCCTTTTTCTGAAACTTCTCATATCCTAATTTGAAAGAAAACTCTAATTACAAAATATAATATTTAGAACACTCTCCAAAAATTAAAAATTAAATTATATTAACAAGAATTACATAGATTTTGTAAATGTTTAAAAAGAATTTCTTTTAACTAAATTGTAAAGAACAAAGAAAAATGATCTAAATTGTCCGTTGAAGAGAGTATCTCAAAATTAAATAAATTAATTCAAGAATTTACGGATTCACAAGAAGATGTTCAAGGTCAGATTGTTATTTCTTTTCCAGCAGGTGTTCCTATTGCAAACACATGGAAAGGTAAAATAAACCCTATTTTGATAGGTGCTTTATCTGCAGCTGTAAAATTAACATTTCAAAATCTATGTGTTCGACTGAATAAAGGGAATCTTAAAAGATTATCAATGAGTAGTGAGTATGGAAGAGCAATAATTCAAAATGCGGGAGATAACGCGATTTTAACTACTATAATTGATGGAGAGGCAGATCTCTTAAGAGTTGCATTTGGGATTACTAATCTTTCTTTAAAAATAAAAGATCTATTAAAAAATTATAAATTTACAGGTGAACTCTAAAATATGGGGGAAAATCTAGAATTATTAGATATTTTAAATGAAATTGAATATATAACAGATTTTAATGGTTGTTATTTCATTAATATTGAAAATAATTCCTTAATTGAATCAACTATTCCATTTGATATAAAAAAAGATATTTTATGGGAAATATGTGTTTTAAAGGAAACTTTTCAACAATTTGCAAATGAAGTTAAACATGGAACTCTTTCAGAATTAATGTTAGAAGGTGATAAAGGTTATATTTTTCTTTATAATATGCCTCCACATTTAGTATTGCTAGCCATAGCTTCATATGAAACAAATCTTTCATATTTAAAATTAGCTATGATTGATATACTTGCGAGAACTAGAGAAAGAATTATAAAATTAGGCGATAGTGTTCTAAAAATACCTCCTAAAGACTATGGAGTAATAGGTGAAAAATTGCCAATTCCTAAAAAGGAGAGTGTTCCTGTTATATCCAAACCAATAGAAGTAATTCCTGAGGTTTCTGAAACAATTTCAACTCCTATTGATACAATTGAACCTATATCAAATATCATGGAATCACCATCTCCACTTCCATCAGAAAAAGAATCTATAGAAGTTAAATCAGATATAATTGAGCCATCAACTCCAACCCTTATAGAAAAGGAGTTTAAAGAACCCATACCTATAAATACCATAGTAAAGCCCATAAAAGTAGATCAAAATGAAATTATATCCATGATTAATTCAATAAGAGACTCTAACCAAACTGAAAAATATCAAATTTTAAAAACTATATTTGATATATTAAAAAAAGAATTGGAAACCCGTACTGGTAAAGATATATCTGATATTCTTAATCATTTAAAAGATATTATTTTAGAAAATATAGGAACATCCTTAGCTCTTTTTGATTTATCAAGAACTTCAACAGAGCTTAGTAAAATTGACGATAAACTAAATAGCAATGATATCAGAAAATATCAAGAAAAAATAGATAATTGGTCAAATCGAATTATCAAATAATAGAGGTGAAACATATTAGTATAATGTTATATAAGGTTGAAAATAAAGAAATAATTCCAGTAGAAGAAGCAACATTCGAAAGTAATAAGATTTATATTATAATAGAAAAACCAAAAAGAAGAAAAGCAAAAATTTGGATTTGGAGTGGTCCTGATTCAAATATTTTGGATAAATATTTTGCTGGAGTATCAGCAACAAGAATAAAATCCCAAGAAAGACTTTATGGAGCAAGTATAGAAGTTGTTGAAAGTGGAAATGAGCCAAAACAGTTTCCTAAGATATCAAGAGATCAAATTATACAACCTGTTGATGAAGAAGAATACGCTATATCGGAAGATATAGTCGAGGAAATATCTAAAGCAGAAGATATTATTATTGAAGATGCTCATTCAGAACCATTAGAAATTCCCAAAGAAAGTAATAATATGATCCCAATTCAAAAAGTAACTTCAATTCTAAAAGAATTATCATTAGATCTTGGAAAAATGAGGGAGAAAATTAATAAATTCTTATCGGAGATTTAAAAAAATGAATTGTATGGCAAGTTGTTTTAGCTTTAATATATATAATAACTATAAATTGAGGAATAATGTTATATGTTAGATGCAAATGTAGCAATAACAACAGAAATGGATAGTTATATAGCTGGAAAAAAAGTTGCTAATGAAGCATTGGGAGGTATGAAATCAAGACCTAAATTAGCTATACTAGCTATAGACTCTCTCACTAGAAGGCATTTTAATAACAAAGAAGTTATAAGAGGGGTACGTGAGGTATTAGGTTCAGATATAACTTTAATTGGCAGTACAGTAAATGGAATTGTAGTAAAGGATAGATTTGCATTAAGAAGTATTGGTCTAATGTTATTGGGTGGCGATATTTCTATTGATGCATCTTATAAATATGGCAATTCTAGAATGGATTATGAAGCTATTGCAGAAAAAATATATCAAAAAGGGAAGAATCTAGAACCTAATGACAATCGAATAATGATTATGTTCCAAGATGGAATGAAATTTCCACCTGAAATATTAGCAAAACAAAATTCTCTTAATAGTCGTGTAGTCTCAATATTATCTGGATTAATTAATAGGTTTTTTAAAAGGCAACTAGAAGAATTTAAAGAGAATGGAATGGGAATGCCCACCGTCCAGGAATTACTGGAAGCTCTCTTTTCCAAAGGATGGTATATTCCTATAGTTGGAAATGTTGCAACTAATATAAGAGATTATGATTCTGAAGAATTCTATAATGATGATGTAGGAACTGACAGC
>CAZBEU010000388.1:0-1601 GCA_964491005.1 uncultured archaeon
TCCATAAAATATATATTTATAGGATAAGATTGTATAGTTTCTTAACTAAATATAAGGAAAAATTGAACATTTTTCAGTTATTCTATTATTTCTTATTATCTTATTTATAAATATTAGAGATATATATACTTTCTATTAGAATTTTAAAAAATTTAATTAGTAATCGTTCAATATTTTAATAAAAAAAAAAATTTTCAAACAAAATAATCATGAATTTCGATATATTAAAAAAAACACCCCTTTATGATGTTTTTTCTGATTTAGGAAAAAGAATTTTTTTACCCGATGGTATTTTCTATTGGTCTGGAAGGGCAAAAAAAGAAGCAGACATAAATGGTACTATTGGAACTGCTTATGGTTATGAAAAAGACTTTATAGAAGGTGGTTTTGATGATTGGGTTCCATGTTATTTACCAGAAATAAAAAAATATACTAAATTAAGCGTAAATGATATTGTACCTTATGCATCTATAGGGGGATTAACAAATTTAAGACAAAAATGGAAAGAATTTATTATTGAAAAATCCTTGTATGATTTAAATACAGAAGAGGCAAAGATAACATTTCTTAAAAAATATATTTCAAATCCTATAATTACTACGGGTGTTACTAATGGAATATATCTTAGTGGTAAATTATTTCTTAATTCTGGAGAATCTATAATATGTGCTAATAAAAGATGGGGAAATTATGATAATATCTTTAAGAAAAATTTGGGAATCGAAATAAAATCATTTCAATTTTTTAAAGGAAAACGATTAAATTTAGAATCATTAAAAGATGCTATTTTTGAGGTTGGAAAAACACAAAATAAAATAGTTATAATCTTAAATTTTCCAAATAATCCAACAGGATACATTCCATCAGTACAAGAAGCAATGGATCTAGTAAAATTAATTAAAGAAAGCCAAGTTGAGATTAAAAAACCATTTGTTGTGATAATTGATGATGCATATGAACCCTATGTGTTTTCTGATAATGCTTTAAAAAACTCTATATTCTATGAATTACAGCAACTAAGAGAGGATATTATCCCTGTAAAATTAGATGGAATAACGAAGGAACTTCTAATGTATGGTGCTCGAATCGGATTTGTGACTATTGGATTGAAACCTAATTGGATATCAAACGATACTGAATTAGAAATATTAATAAATGAAATTAATAATAAACTTGAAGGAATTAATCGAAGCTCAATATCTAATTGTAATCATATATATCAAGCAATAACAGAAAAAATATTTGATGATATTGGGATTGAAAATATTTATAAAAGCAGAAATAAAATAATTGAATTACTTAAAGAAAGATATGAAAAAATAAATTTAGAACTTAATAAAATTGACAATCCAGATATAACTATTGACCCGAATTCAGGTGGATTTTTCCTCTTTGTTAATTTAAATAAAGAAAAATATAAAGCAAAAGAATTTGGAGACTATTTACTTAGAACGTATAAAGTTGGAGTCATACCAATAGAAGATGAAACAGAAGGTATTAATGGTTTTCGTATCGCATATTGTTCTATTGATATATCACAGATCTCAGAACTTATAAATAGAATTAAATCAGCTTTAAGTAATTATTAAATTTCTCTTTAT
>CAZBEU010000389.1:0-2052 GCA_964491005.1 uncultured archaeon
TTCTTCTAATAATTCTTTAAAAAGAAAAGCAATTATTGTTGATGCTCCAGATTTACCACCAGAAGAGTGTGAATTTTATATTACTAAAGCGGGTATTGCCGATTCAGAAGAAATTGACCCAAAAGAAAATCAAACTTTAAATATTGAATTAGATAGTCTGTATGAAGAGAGTAATGAAAATTCTTATAATAAAAAAAAAAATAATGAACAATTAGTATTAACAGATATTAAAGGTATTGGTAAAGGGACATTAACAAACCTAAATCAAGAAGGTATAAATAATATAAATGATCTATTAGAAGTTGATCCAAAAGAATTATCACAAAAAATGAATGGAATATCAGAAGCAAAGATAAAGGAATGGCAGAAATTAGCTTCTACTAAATTATAATTTTTCCATAATTTTTTTCATTATTTTGGTTATCAGTAAAAGATTCAAATCAGAGTTTTTTTTATTCTTCTTCTTGAAAACCATTATGAAATGCTAATTTTTCTTCAATAGATAATATATCCTCATCATCGTAATTATCGCAATCTTCCTTATCAAATTCTAAATTACATTTAAAACAATCAAATGTATTATTATGTTCATATATGTTTGTTTCACCGCAACGAGGACAATGATATTTTTTTTTAAACATGACTATTCTAAATGGTTTCAAATTATTCATTTTCTATCAAAAAAAATATATAAATCTCTTTATGACACACTTATTACTTTTATCATTATTATTATGTATTATACTTTAGTATATAAATTACAATATAGAGCTCTATGAATATGAATAATATTTGAAATTTGGTTTAATAATAAAAAAGATGATACTAGCAGATTAATTTTACTAATTCTTATATATTGAAAATCTTTTCAAGAGAAATTTTGATGAATTTGTTAAAAAATATAAAAAGAAAATCAATAGAGTTAATTTTTGATATTATTTGAATAGTTGATTTCAATTCATAAAATCTCTATAATGTTTAGAAGATATGATTGAAAGTTTTTTTCCTTTATATATACGTGGTTTATTTTTTTCCTAACAAGATTTATTAAAAATTTTCGACAATGAATAAATCAGAAGAACTTGGTTTTTGTCCTAATTGCAATTGTTCTATAATTTTACATAAAAGTAAAAATTATAAGCGATATGCTAAATGTGAGATTTGTGGAAATTCATATTCATTACCAAAACGAGGAAAAATAAGCAATTCTGCATTAATATGTCCTTTAAGACGATATCCTATTTTAATTATTGAAGATCAGGATAAAAAGGCATATTTTTGGTCGGATATTCCATGTTTTGATTGTTTTACATATGATAGTTGCAAACCAGTTCAAGAACTAATAGAAGACTTTATAGAGATGGAAGTATATGGATACTCCAAGAAGAAATAGAAAGACTCAATTAAAAACCTCTTTTATAATAGTTTTAATTGTTTTTATGGGAAGTAGTATGGTTCAGAAAGAACTGCATCAAACTTTCAGTTTTTCTGAAAATATAAGTAATAATAAGGAGCAGGCAGTAAAAACCCATGTCCTAGGAGAAGGTGTTCTTCATGATAAAGTATATACCTTCCATGAGAATCAACAACTAATCGAAATTCATGTCTATTTTCTAAAAGAATTAAACTATTGGATCAGTTCTGCGGTTGTTACCGATGGGCACAGCTGTCATATGAATATTACGTTAATTGATCCAATTGGCAGGGTGTACTATATCTATAAATCAGAAGAACTAATGACATTTAATAAATATTATCCAGTACCTTTTGGGGCCGTAGTTGAGGAAAATTACACCCTGCTTTTTACCCAAACAGAAGGTCCGAATTTAAACATCCATATAAGAGTAGAGCAGGATTTTTCGCTGGATGGAGATCTTTTTGTAATTGAAAAAGGAAAGCCGGTAAATTATACGATGAATTTAAATTCTGATACAATGTACCATATTGAGCTTACGAGGATAATTCCCATAGCCTACTTGCAGGATTGGACTTTTAAATTTGATTTAAATGTAATAGATCCATCAGATATCGTCTTTACCATTTATAATCAAG
>CAZBEU010000390.1:0-3242 GCA_964491005.1 uncultured archaeon
TAGATAATTTCTAACCAAGGAATCACATAGTCCTGCAATAATATCCTCTCGAGAGTGTCCAGCATTTTGTTTATGAATCATATCCGATTCTGCAAAAACAGTACATCTTCCTGCTATTGATACAGGATTTTTTGATTTTATTGCATAATCACCAAATTCCTCAATAGGAATTCCTAATCGTGATGCTTGATGGTCTAAAAATGAACCGGTTCCAGCAGCACATACAGAATTCATTGCGAAGTCTACAATTATTCCATCTCTTAAAAGAATAATTTTACTATCTTGTCCTCCAATTTCTAAGATAGTTCTTACATCAGGATACATTGATTGAGTTGCTACTGCATGAGCAATAATTTCTGTTTTTGCTAAATCTGCTCCCACAACTGCTTTTGTTAAATATCTTGCTGATCCTGTTGTTCCACATGATTTAATTTCATATTGCTGTAAATCTTCATTTTCTTTTATATGTTCTCTTAATTTAGCCATACCATTTTTTACGACATCTATTGGTGATCCTTTATTTCTTAAGAACACATTACTCAATACATTCTCATCTTTATCAATTAATATGAATTTACAACTAACAGATCCTACATCTATACCTAAAAAAGCTTCTCTTCCAGTATTTTCTTTAAAGACTTCTGCAGTTTCTCCTTTTGGTTCAATCATAATATTTAATACTCTTTAAAATTATAAACCTTTCTTTTAGAATTATATAGCATTAATTTAAATCTATCAGAATTAATTAATTCTATGGTTAATTAAAAAAGAACATCTTTATATAAAAACAAAATCAGCTAAAACATATTATATAAATTATTATAGGATTATTTTTAGATTTAGATTATTATTACCAATTAATATTCAATTATTTTTTATTTTTTATAGATATTTTTCAAAATATGACCTTCTTGAATATTATATTAGAAATATTATTCATAAATCCTTGAAAAATTCAAGATTTATCCTAATCTATATAAATATCACTAAAAATATTAAATTTGATATTTAACTAAAAAATAACAATTCTACTTTTTGTTCAATAGTCATTGATGAGATCCCAATAATTTTATTGATATCTTGTCTGAAATCAATAAATTGTGTAGAATAAGAAAAATCTCTATTCCTATATTTTTCTTTGAATGTTTTTATTATTCTTTCTAAAACTGGAATGATTTTTGAATTTAAATCTTTATTAAATTTCTTATATCTTTTCATTATAAAATAGGCATGAAGTTCTGTTTCTTCTTCATCTACTCCTATAATTTTATCTTTTTTAAATGCAAAAGTATAATTATTGCTCTCAAACGACTCTACGGGAGATATCAAAATTTCTGCAAAATTTAGTATGCATGATAATAGAGCACATTTATTAATTGAATCAAGCTCATCCTCGAAAGGCTTATTATAATTAACTGTAATAGTAGGAACTCCGCCAATTATAATACCTGCTTCATAAATAAACATAATTATCAATATACCGAATATTAGAATAACTTAATATATATATATTATTCTCAGACCAAAGATATATTTATAATTTTTATATTTATTCTGTATTTTTTTTTTTTCAATACTCTCTATCTATTTTCTTATTTTTAAGATGTCATTAATAATATCTTCAATTGGGGATAATACTCTGAGATCACCGTTCCAATTTCCTAATATATGATAATAAATAGTTTCTATTCTATTAGTTATTTTCTCTGATATGTATTGATATACTTTTAGAGATTTCATACTGATTATAACAGTGTATATATAGACTCCTGAAAATATTGTAATTTTATTGTCTTTCCTTTCTATTGATGATAATATGCTATTATTTATATTTTGTAAAATCATTTCTATAGTTACAATCCCTCCAGATTTTAAAGAATCTTCTATATAATTAGTCTCAATATTAAGATCTTTTTTATAAAGAAGTAATCCTGATTTATGGATAATGAAAATGGATCCTAAGCGCTCTCTCCAATGTAATTCTGAAAGAGAGGGGATATTAGAAAAAAAAATAAAAAGAAAATACGCTCCAAATATTTGAAAAAAATCTGCTATAAACCTATAGAGAAAATAGTTATCTATTAATCTTAATATTTGAATTATTTGAAATCCTAATGCCATTAAAGAAAATCCTATTAAAAAACTAGCTATTTCAAACTTAATTTTTTTTGGTTCTGTTCCTAAATAATTTTGTCTATAGAGATTTCTATAATAAATAAAAATATAGATTAAAAAAAATAACCATGAGAAAATCGTTATTATAAGAATATAATCATTATTGAAAATCCATATGACTAAATAAATACATAAAATCAAACTGTAAGATTTTGTAAAAAAAAATTTTTTCAATTCTAAACTTTTGTTTTCTGTTATATATAGAAAAATCAATAATACTAATGATAAAATGAAAAATCCTAAAAATAAATACAATTTTCTCAAGTTTGATGAATAGTTATAAAAATCAGCAATTATAACTAATAACCATCTGATTGAATATCCTAAGGATAGATAAATATACCCTATTTCACCATATATCCCTAGTCTTTTCTTTTTATTATTTAGTTTTATTATTAAAAATATACATAATTCGATGAAAATAAGAAACATAAGCCATTCAAGGATGAGAAGCGGTTCTTTTAATGGACCCAAGATAGGAAAAGATAATTTTATTTATCAACACCCCTATTGAGAAATTTTTTAAGAATTTTAGAAAATCCTAATATTATATCTTTCTTATTTATCAAAGTTAAATTCTTGTTTATTATAATGTTTCTATAAGATTTCTGAAAATGTATTTTAATAAAATCTAAAAAATATCTGATGCTATTTAGGTCTTTTTGAGCTATAATTAAAAATAATATATGATTTAGTTTATAGTTTCCATGACTTATATATATATAATGATCTCCATGAGTTATTTTGTCAATTTTTTCATATTTATCAACAAATTTCGAAATAAAATCTTCAATATCTGGAATATTTACTGAAATTGCAATAATTTTATCTAAATTTTTTAATTGTTGAGGAGGACTCTTTTCTTCGTTGATATTCTTTTTTATATGAGTATATGAATATAACACATCATTAATTTTTGAATCTATAATGATAATTTGTAAAATGTGATCCTGCCAATGTATTTCTAAAAGAATTGGAAATCTATATGCGCCAAATAAAATAATTAATAAAGCAAATATCATTATAGGGATGGTAATTAATTCAATTAAGTCTTGAATTTCAAATTG
>CAZBEU010000391.1:0-5963 GCA_964491005.1 uncultured archaeon
TAGTTTTTTTTATTTGATTCTTCTAGATTTATTCTCGTTGATTTTAAAAATTGATTTGATATATAACAACGCCATCTCGAAATTTGTCTAAAAATTTCTATAGATGTCAACAAAAGGATTAATAAAACAATAATAATGACATCAACTTGAATCCAATTTATTCTAAAAAGACTCATTTTTATTCAAAAATTCATATTTTAATAAATATTATTTAAGAACATCCTCTAACCATTTTAAATATTTTTGAGATCCATTCTCTATTTTTATTCCAATACATTCAGGAGTATCATAACTATGGATCTCCTCAATAGTCTGAATAAGTAATTTTGATTTCTCTTCAGTTGTTTTTATAATTAATAAGAATTCATTTCCTTCCTCAATATTATCTTTCCAATGATAAATTGAAATAATATTTTCTAAAATATTAACACAAGCAACAATTTTTTTATCAACCAAATATTTGGCTATTTTAATTGCTTCTTCTTTTGTGGGAGTTGTACAAAAATATATAAAATTAGTCATATTATGAATGTTTCAATAGTATAGAAATAAATTTAGTAATAAATTTCAAATTTTCTATTATCAATATTCATGAAATGACACAAATTAATCCAAATGGAAAATTATAAATCATGTTTTTTTTTTTTTAATGTAGTAAAAGAAATTTAAATAATTAAATTTCTATTAGTTATCTATAAATAAATTTATGCATTTTTATAAGGTGTTCATCATAATACATAATGTTTATATTATTGACCAAAAAACAGGAATTTGCTTACTCCATCGTAAATATGGATCTATAGAATTTAATCAAGATCTGGTAAGTGGTTTTTTAACAGCGTTAAAAGATTTTAGTATTGAATTTTCTAAGGGTTCAGGAGAATTGAAGGTAATTGATATGCAAGTTTTTTATCTTATGTTAGTTTTTAGAGACGGAGTTCTTGTCACTGCTGCTGCAGATAAAAACGACGATGCGAAAATAACCCACAAAATTTTAAATGATCTTATTGATAAATTTTCCGAAAAATTTGGAAATATACTTGAAAAATGGTCTGGAGATATTCGATTATTCAAAGATTTTGATAAAATTGTTGACGAACTCCTTAAAATTGGAAGAATAGCAGAAATTCCAATTAGAATTCCTATTTTAAAAATTTATAAAAAAGATTTTAAAAAATCACAATCTCGATTAGAAAAGAAAGGTTTGGTATTATCTGAAGAAGATCTTCGACAAGTTACGGATCAAAAACCAGAATGGACATCAAAAAGACTACCAAAACAAGTGATTACTCAGGGTTTTTTGAATAAAAAACAATATGAAATCGTTCATTTAGCCGATGGATTTCATACAGTATCTGATATTGCTGAGGAAGTTGGAATTCCTGAATCAAAAATACAAGGGATTATCGATAGTCTTGATAGTTTGGGATTACTTGAATTTATTCAGATAAAATAATAGAAAGATGTATATTGTGAATATTTTTATACAAGCTTCTTTGTAAATTTCTATATTTTTCTCTAAATATCGAAAACTATCCGAATTTCGAAATATTCATTTTTTTCTTCAATTTTCATATAAGAATAAGTTATAGCTTTTACTTCAGTACCAATTTCATGTGTTTTTTTACTAAATTTTTCTTCATAGGATTCTACTTGCAGATAATATTGACCATCAATCAATTTTATTTCCATTTTTTCAAGATTATGGACAATTGACCCATATACATCAAAACGATATAATAAATATGAGAGAAAATCGAATAATAATGCTTCTTTATCCTCAGCATTAATCTTTATAATTATCAATTTTAATTTTAATGAAGGAGAACTAGTTGGAGTAATTGTTTTCATAAGAGCATAAGCCGCTTGAGAAAAGGCTTCCTCTAAAGACTCACCCCAACATCTTACTTGTACATCAGCAGTATGTTCCTCAAATTCAAAACCAGTCTTTTCCATTGTTAAAATTCACGAGTTATTTTAATTAGAAGAATGAAATTTTCTAAATTAATTTATCTTAGGGTTTTTAACATTAGAATAAAAGTGATCAATAATGAATTTTGGGAATGAAAAAAAAATTTTTTTTTTTCAAAAAATATCAATAAAAAAACAATTCTCTAATTTAGAGATAGGATTATATCAATATTTTTTCAATAAAACTGGAATTTATCCCAAAAATATAATTATATATCGTGATTTCATCTTTTTTTTTGTAAGTAATCAAGATTTCTTTTTAATTTATAAACATTTAACCTCTATAAGACGAGAAATTATAAAGAAAAAAATTTTAATAGTTAGAGATGAAAATTCTCTTATTACATTACTATTCAGTTTTTTTCCAGATATCTATATTCATGATATAGCACTTGAAAAACTAGAATCTGATGGAAAATTTCAGATAATCATTAGTTTTCTTAGTTTTAAAGAAAGAAATATTGCAATTGGAAAAGATGGTAAATATATTAAAGCTGTAAATAATATAATTAATAATTATATTACATTTCAAAAAGATAATATTTCAATAAGAATAAAATGTAATGTTGTTTATTTGGACTAATCAAATCTTCAAACTAAAAATATAATATGGAAAAAGCCTTTTATGATTAAAAATTTGTTATTTTAATTATTATATATTCTGTAAATATTATTTCCAGATAGTCTTTATAGGAATGGGGATTATGATATCTTGCCTAGCAATAATAAACTAAATGAATCTGATCAAAAGCATAAAAAAATAGCAGAAATATTAGCAATTTTATTTGGGATCTTATTTTTTGTTCAGTTTCTTATAATATCATTATTATATTCTTGGGCAGATTGGTGTGCAACCCTAATATTTGCACTTTTTTTAATTATACCAGCTTATATCTCAAATGCAGGAATGGTTCTTGTTGGAGGTGGAAAACCAATCGATGGAGGAAAAAATTTTATTGATGGAAGAAGACTTTTTGGGGATCATAAAACATGGAAAGGTATTATTTTTGGTCCCTTATATGTAGGGATTCCAATTTCTATAGGAATAGGGCTATTATTTTTCTTTTTATGGGATAATATCATTCCAATTATTCAGGCAGCATCTGATGAGGGACTTTATAAATTATATACAGATGTTTCTATTTATGAATATTATTTTGTTGGTATAGGTTATCCTATGGGATTTTTTTTTTTAATAATTCGAATTATTTTATGCAGTTATGGAGCAGGAATAGGGGATCTTATTGGTTCTTTTTTGAAACGTAGATTTAAAATAGCAAGTGGTAAACCTTTTTGGGTTGTAGATCAATTAGATTTTGCAATATTTACAATTATTTTCACTTCAATAATAGCATTATTATTACCAAATCACTTTTTATTACCAGATCTGAATATCATCATCTTTCTTTTAATCCTAACACCATCCGTTAGTATAATAGCCAATATAATTGCTTATTTTATCGGTGTTAAAGAAGTTCCATGGTAAGATTTTTATTACTTTTCCTTTTAAAACTTAGAGATATTATTTTATAAATAAAACTATAATAAATTAAACGTTATTAATTTCAGATTAATAATTATTTCTGTACTAATAGTAATTTTTTATAAGTCCGACATAAATATTTATAATTACCATTAAAATTTAATATTGAACGAATATATTAAATCCTTAACATTTTCTTTATGAATTGGTGGTTAATAAGAAACTTTAAATATTTTCTAATGAAATTATATTTATTCTCTATCGGAAATAGATGTGTTTCAAGTGGAAGTGAATGGTGTAATTAATTGTTGACAAATAATAATGAGTATAAGAGTTTTAATATAGACCAATTTTATAAAAGATATCTTAAAGGTCCGATAATCTTTAAAAATAGAAACGCATTAGAAACATCATATATTCCTGACGAATTACCTCATCGAGATAAGGAAATTGAGCAGATAGCAGGAAAAACTGCTTGCGCACTAAGAGGAGATACACCACCAAACATTCTTTGCTATGGAATGACAGGTACGGGAAAAACTGCTACAATCCGATATGTTAGCCAAAAAATAGCTCAACATACTAAAACTAACGTACCTTGGTGGATATATATAAATTGTAGTATAATATCAACTCCTTATAGAATATTGGCTCATATTTATAACACAATTATTGGTAGTGAGAAGATTCCACCAACGGGACTTCCAAAAGATGTCATTTTTAAGAAATTATTAGGTCTCTTAGACCATAAAGTTAAAGATTCAATTTGTTTCCTTGTTTTAGATGAGATTGATATGATTGCAAACGATCGTGGAGGTAATGAAATATTATATGATCTCACAAGACTTAATGAAAATCTAGATTCCTGTAGAACAAGTCTTATAGGAATCTCAAATAAATTAAAATTTAAAGAATCTTTGGATCCTCGAGTAATATCAAGTTTAGGAAAAGATCATATTACCTTTCCAGTTTATAATGCTAAAGAATTAGGCGATATCTTAAACGAAAGAGCAAAAATTGCATTTAATGATAATGTATTAAAAGAAGGGGTTATTTCTCTATGTGCGGCATTAGCAGCAAAGGAACATGGAGATGCTAGAAAAGCACTACAATTATTAAGAAAAGCAGGAGAAATAGCGGAAAGGTATCAAAATAAAATGGTTTCTCGAGAACATGTAAATAAAGCACAATTAGAATTGGAGAGAGATCATACAATTGATTATATCAAAGGTATGCCCCTACAAGCTCAATTAGTTTTAACATCTATATATCTAAAGTCTGTATTGGATAAAAATAGTGTTATCATATCAGGAGATGTCTATGAAATTCATAATGAATTAACTAATAAAATTCCAGGAGTAAGAGCTCTCACGCGAAGGAGGATAAGTGATTATATTAATGATCTTGTTCTTGCGGGAATTATAACAGCAGAAAAAAGATCAATGGGTAAATATGGTGCTACAAAAATAATAAAACTATGTGATGATATCTCCTTTTTAGGAAAGATTTTGGAATCTATTGATAAAATTAAAGATATAATTCAATATAATCCAAATTTGATCAAAAAGAATAAAATAAGAATAAATAATAATATATTTAGAAAATTTGATTAAGATAGAAATTCCCAATTATTTATTGTATCTGCAATATCGCCTAATAATTGCTCAGAAAAGTATTGGTTTTTTTCTTTTAATACTAAAAATAATCTTGCTAAGTGCTTACAAAATTTCTTATTTTTGGCCCTTCTTTCATTATAATCATGACAATTATGTCGAATTATTTTTTTATTCTGATCAATCTCAATAAAATAGGATTCCTTTTCACTTCCAATAAAAGTGGCCCTAATAATTTTTTTATCTTGATCTAATAAAGACAATTTTATTGATTCTGTTGATATAGAAACTGCTCGATTTATTGTTCCTTTATCTGAAAAAGTCTTTAATAATGTATTAAAACTATTTTTTTTTTTATTCTCCAAATCTTCTAATATATTTATTCTCAAATTATTATCTTTTTCTTTTTTCTTTATATGCTCTTCTCTTTTCTTTTGCCATATATCAAAATCTTCTTTTAATTTAGGATTTAAAGAGATTTTTTTATCATCAGTTATTTCTATAAGATTATTCTCAATACTTTTTTTGATAAAATTATTAACTTTATCAGGGGATAATAAAAATAATCTATATGATATATAGAATATTAGATTATCTTGAGATATTTTTTCTAAATCAATTATCTTCCATAAATATAGAATAAATTTTTTTGGATCTTCTTTTGGGATTTTAAATTCAATCACTTTTTACACTTTAACTATTTTTTTCAATTATACCTAATTAAAAGCTTTTAAATCTAGTTCAAAATAATTTAATGAATCTAATTCAATAATAGGAATGATTCCTGGTGTGGGTTCAATACCAAAACTTTTCATGAAATCTGTTTGACTTTGAAAACATCCTGAATTAATTAATTTTACTCCACGATAAGTACCATAATCATTTATGTGTATATG
>CAZBEU010000392.1:0-2953 GCA_964491005.1 uncultured archaeon
ACCGATCATCATATATTATCATAATTAGGATAAAACCAATTAATCCAAATACTGCACCAGAAGCACCAAGACTATAGCTATCCAATGGTAAAAATACTAATGAAAATAGATTTCCTATTAAACCCGAGATAAAATATATTAAAATATATCTTATTTTTGTGACTTTATAATATGTTTCTATAGTTGTTCCAAAAATTAAAAGTGCTAACATATTTGAAAATAAATGAGTTATATCAGCATGTAAAAACATAGCTGTGAATAATCTCCAAATTTCAAGATTCTCAATCAATCTTCGGTTATCTTGTACTAAGAGAAGAAATAAAGTTTCATTATTTGAATTTATAAACATAAAAAAACAAGCAATATTTAAAATAATCAATCCAATTGTAATTCTAGCTCTTTTAAAATCTTCTATATTTAATAAAATCATAAAAAAAATTTCCTTTCTTTTCTATATAACAAAAATAATTATTGATGATATAAAAAAATTTTAAATGTCAGTTTTATCATTATACTTCTAAAGATAAAATACACAAGTCACCATGGATCAAGACCCTATTATTTTAAAAAAGAAAAAAAAGTTATTGGATTTTTTAGTAACAAATGAAATTTTGAAGGATAAAAGATTATATAAAGCATTTATAGATGTCCCTCTTGAAGAATTTATTCCTTTACAATACAGAGATTCATTTAAAATATATGAAGATACACCAAATTTATTTTATTACCAAAATCCAAATAATTATAGAACAATTTCAGCTCCTCATATGATAAGTATAATGTTACAAGGTTTAGTGTTAGAAAATGATGATGATTTACTAATATTAGGTGCCAAATCTGGATATGTAGCTGCTTTAGCTCATCATTTATCACCTAAAGGAGAAATAATAATTCTTGAAGCAAATTCGGATATTGCTAAACTTACTGAAGAAAATCTATTAAAATTAGGTTTAAATGAACATATTACTGTAATAGTTAAAAATCCTCTGGAAGGAATGCCTGAATTAGCCCCATGGCAGAAAATATTAGTAACTGGAGCTATAAAGGAAAATAAGATATATACTCTTTTAGCGCAATTAGATCCAAAGGAAGGAGTACTTTATGCCCCTATAGGAGAAGAAATCATCCAAACTTATACTCAAATCCTAAGGATCAATGAAAATTTTTATGGAAAAAAACAACTTCAAGTTAGATTCTCACCTTTAATGACGCAAGTGGAATTAGATGAATTAGAACTAATTATGGATATTGAAGATACTAAAAAAATCAATATCGAGATAAATCCAAATAAGGTTGAAAAAACTTTAAACAAAATAACTATAAAATACGATACAAATATAGTTGATGATTTTAGTTTAGAAAATGAAGAAGATGTCATCCTAATAGATCTAGAGCAACAAGATAAAGCAATACATCATCTATCTGAAATTAAATCAGTTCTTAATCAATTAAAAGATGAAAAAAATATTGATGTTATTTTAAAAGGTATTGAAAATATGGAAATTCAAGTAACAACGCTCAAGTCTCTGGATAGAAAATTAGGAATAAAATCAAAAAAAATTCAAAATTATATTAATCAAATAAAAGATCTAAATATCGATAAAGATCAATTAGATAATAACACAAATATTGATAATGAATCTTTAAACAAAAAAGACAATATTTTGGAAAGATATATCAAAAATGTAAATAATTTAGAAGATTTGATACTTCTTGAAATAAAAAGAATAGAAAAACTAAAATAAAAATTTCCCTTAACAAAAAATTAGGTAACCAAGCTCTTTAATACGATTTTTAGTTTCCACAATAAATTTTATAAATTGAGGGAAAGATTTTTTATATTTAAATTATTTAAAAGATTATTATCTTTTTATTTCACTTAGAATTTTTATACAAAATGCCAGAATTAATACCGTTTCGAAATTTCCATTATAAAGAAGGGAAAAATAATTCTAAAAGATTAGAGGAACTGGTTGCACCCCCTTATGATGTAATCACTAAAGAAGAAGAAATTAAGTTAAAAAGTCTCGATAGGAATAATATTTGTCATATAATTTTACCAAAATCGTATGATCAAGCTGGTATTCAATTAAATGAAATGATTAATTCAGAGATATTAATTTGCGGAAAGAAAAGATGTTTATGCATTTATGGAATTGATTATATAAAACCAGATACCGGAGAAAAAATCAGTAGATATGGTTTTGTAGGACTTTTAAAATTAGTTGAAATATTTCCTGCTAATGATGGTGTTATCCCACATGAAGCGACATTTAGAAAATATACAACAGATAGATTAAATCTAATTCAAAAAACTGATGCAAATTTTTCTCCACTTTTTATGATTTATAATGGAAATGGTTCAGGGGATAAAATAATAAGTAAATATATTCAAAAGGAACCATATCTTGAAGTAGGAGATAGAGATGGTTTTTTACATAAAACATGGGAAATCACTAATGATGAAGATCTCGTAGCGATTCAAAATATTATTAAAAATAACACTATTATAATTGCCGATGGACATCATAGATATGTAACTAGTCTTAGACACAGTAAACATGGAGGATGTAAATATGTTATGGCTATATTCATAGATTTCAACGATCCAGGATTAATTATATATACAAGTCATCGTCAGATTCATAAAATTTTGATTGATACTATTCAAGAACTTGAAGATAAAACGAATAAATATTTTGAAATAGAGGTTCTTGAATCATATTATGATTTGAAATCATTAATGGAAAATAAGAAACATATATTTGGACTATATTTTAAAAATAAATATATTTATTTAAAATTAAAAGAAGATATCCATCCAGAGGACATAATAAAAGGTTCTCATTCTAAAGAATGGAAAAATCTGGATATTCCTATATTGCACAATATATTATTAGAAAAATGTTTAGATGTACAAAAGGAGGATATATCTTTTATTAAAGATATCAAT
>CAZBEU010000393.1:0-7602 GCA_964491005.1 uncultured archaeon
TACTGAAATTCAAGGAATTATTAAAGCTTTAGGTGTGGGTGTACAAGGTATGACTGATCTTGAAGGAGTAGATGACGAGGAAGATGATTTTAATATAAAAGATCTGAGATATTTTAAAATTATTATCTTTTGCGATGCAGATGTAGATGGTGCTCATATAGCTACTCTATTACTTACTTTCTTTTTTAGATATATGCGTCCTCTTATTGAAGAAGGACATTTATACATAGCAGTCCCACCATTGTATAAAATTTCATACAAAAAAACAAGTCATTATGTTTATACAGATAAACAAAAAGAAGATTATCTAAAAGAATTAAAAAAAAAATATAAACTTAAAAATACAGAATCTATAAGAGTTCAGCGATATAAAGGATTGGGAGAAATGAATCCTGAAGAATTATATGAAACTACAATGAAAAGAGAAACAAGAGTTCTAAAAAGAGTTACCTATGAAGATTATTTAGAGAATGACCTTATGTTCTCTAAATTAATGGGTAAAGAAGTAACTCCTCGAAAAAAATTTATTATAGAACATTATGATGAAGTAAATGTATTGGATGTTTAAATATAGATAGATTAAATAATTTCTAAAAAGGTGTACATAAAATTTCAACCTCAGATAATATTAAAGATATACTTTTAAAAGATGAACTAAAAAGTAGTTATTTAGATTATGCAATGTCGGTAGTAGTAGGGCGTGCTATACCAGACGTAAGAGATGGATTAAAACCAGTTCATAGAAGAATTATTTATGCAATGCATAAAAATAATTGGCATTTTGGTAGTGCTCATGTAAAATGTGCCAAAGTTGTAGGAGAATGTTTTGCTAAAGGAACATATGTAAATACAACAAATGGACTTAAATTTATAGAAAATATTTCTACAGAAGATCAAGTAATTACTCATAATAATGTAAAAGATGTAACTCAATTATATGAAATGCCTGAACAAGAGTTATTTAAAATAGAATTAGAAAATGGACTTACAAATATATGTACTAAAGGACAAAATTTTAAAATTTTTTCAAAAAATCTTGACTATCTTTGGAAATCTCCTTCTGAACTTAAAATAGGAGATTATATTGTTTGTAAACCAAAATATAATGAATCTAATGATAAAACATATAATTATGAGTTTGAAATTAACGAAGATATTGCTTATTTTATCGGATTGTTTCTAGCTGATGGATGGATCGATAGAGATAATAAAAAAGGATATCATAGAATAGTTATAGCTTCTGAGAGTAAGCAAGTTATTAATAAAGTACAAGAAATTTCGCGTAATTATTTAAAAAATGATGAAAATATCATATTTAGGGAAACAAATAATATATATTACTTTAGGATTAATAATCATGAATTAAATCAATCAATTATTAAAAATTTTAAATTAGAAGACAAATATTCTCATAATATAAAAATACCTAATTTTCTTAAAAATACTTCAAAAAAAATTATTTATTCATTCTTTAGTGGTTATTTAGAAGGTGATGGTCATGTTCATAAGAATCGAAACGTTATAAATATCTCCTCAATATCTGAAAAATTCTTAAGAGATTTTCAAATCATTTTATTCAGCCTGGGAATAAATTCAACAATTTATTTAAATAAAAAGAAAACTCACCATTATAAAGGTAGAAAAATCAAACTAAACTATGATTTATATTCTTTGGAGATAACTGGTAACGATTATGCAAAAATAAAAAAAGAAATTCATATTTATAATCCAGATAAAATTAAAAGATTATCCAAGAAAAGAAAATATAATCCTTCCAAATACGATATAATTCCCTTTATAGGAAAAAATATCTTTACTGAATTTTCTGAGAAACATTTAGGTGGAGGATGGTATACTGATAAATCTGGGAAAAAAATCAGAATTGGAATAAAATATCCAGATGGTACTAAAATTAGATATCAAAAGGATCTAAAGAATAAAATTAAGATATACAAATCTACAATTAAAAAATTAAATATCAAAAATAAAATGGAATTAATTGGTTCAAAATATTTACCAATTGTAAATGAAATAATAGAACAAAATTTCTTTTTTATAAAAATAAAGTCAATAAATAAATATAAAGCCAAAAAAACCTACGATATTCAAGTAAGAGATGATCACCAATTTATAGCTAATGGTATGATAGTTCATAATTGTCTTGGAAATTACCATCCTCACGGTGATATGGCGGTTTATAATTCACTTGTTCGAATGGGTCAAAATTTTTCCTTAAGATATCCATTAATCGATCCACAAGGTAATTTTGGTTCAGTGGATGGAGATCCTCCCGCAGCATATAGGTATACAGAGGCTCGATTATCGAAAATAGCAAATGAATTAATCGAAGACATTCAAAAAGAAACGGTGGATTTTCAACCAAATTTTGATGATAGTACAACAGAACCTACATCTTTACCTGCTAAACTCCCAAATATATTAATAAATGGTACAAAAGGAATTGCTGTAGGTATGGCTACATCTATGCCTCCTCATAATATTATGGAGATATCTCTTGGTATAATTTCTACAATAGACAATCCGGATATATCATTAGAAGAATTAATAGAAATTATTAAGGGTCCTGATTTTCCTACAGGAGGTATTATTACAAACCCTTCAGGAATATACAATGCATATGCAACTGGACAAGGAAATGTTATCTTAATGGCTAAAATTGAAGAGGAAAAAAAAGGTAAAATTAATAACCTAATAATATCTGAAATTCCCTATTTACAAAATAAGAGCGTCTTAATCGAATCAATTGCCAAACTAATAAGAGATGGAATTCTAAAAGATATAAAAGATTTGAGAGATGAATCAGATCGAAAAGGAATGAGGATTGTATTAGAATTAAAAAAAGATGCACAACCAGAAATTATCAAAAATGTATTATTTAAAAGAACAAGACTACTTTCTAGCTTTAGTATTGTAAATCTTGTGTTAGTTAATGAGGGTAAACAACCAAAAATATTAAACTTAAAAGAATTAATTCAAGAATATATTGAACATAGATTACAAATAATTTACAGACGAACTGAATTTGACCTTAAAAAAGCTCAAGATAGACTTCATAAAGTCGAAGGATTACTTATAGCTCTTGATAATATAGATGAAGTAGTTCAAATAATAAAATCTTCTAAAGATACCGAAGAAGCTAAAACTAAACTACAAGAAAGATTTGAATTTACAGATATTCAAGTTAAAGCTATTTTAAACATGACTCTTTCTCGTTTAACTAATTTAGAAACAGAAAAGCTAAAGGAAGAAGCTAAAATACTCAAGCAAGATATTAAAAAATATAAAGAAATTTTAGCAAAAAAAGAATTAAGATTAGAAATCATTAAAAATGAATTAAATGAATTAATAAAAATCTATGGAGATAAAAGAAAAACAGAGATCATAGCCCAAGATGAACCAGCTGTTAGAGAAATAGAAAGAGTAGATTTAATTAAAAAGGAACCAAATATAATTATCTTTTCAAATGATCAATACATTAAACGAGTTTCTTTAGAAGAATATCGATCTCAAAAACGAGGCGGTCGTGGTAAGAAGGGAATGACCGTTCGAGAAGAGGATTTCATTAAAGATCTTTTTGTATGTTCCACACATGATACAATATTATTTTTCACATCAAAAGGGAGAATATATTCCAAAAAAGCGTTTCAAATACCACTTCAAAAAAGAACTGCTAAAGGTAAACCAATTGTTAATATCATCAAACTTCAAAAAGGTGAAGAAATTTCAGAAATGATTCCTATTAATAATTTTGATACAAATGAAATGCTAATTATGGTTACTAAAAAGGGAATTGTTAAAAAAATATCATTAAGCAAATTTTCTAAAATCCAAAAAACAGGAATTAGAGCACAAAAGATTAGAGTAGATGATAAGTTAATCAGTGTAAAGAAAATTACTAATGAATTACAGGATATCTTCATAGCTACAAAACAAGGATATGCAATAAGATTTGATGAATCAGAGCTTAGAGAATTAGGACGTACTTCTATGGGTGTAAAAGGGGTTGATTTAAGAGAAAATGATGAAGTAATTGATTGTCTTCTTGTCACTAATGATGAAATTGTGTTAACTCTTACTCAAAAGGGATATGGTCAAAGAGCTTACATTAAAGAGTATAGAAAAACTGGAAGAGGCGCAAAAGGAGTTCATAATATTAAACTCGATCGCGAAAATAATGATCAAGTTATAGCTATAAAGATGACAGTTAAAGATGAGGACCTCCTTATAGGGACTGAACAAGGACAATTAATTAGAGTTCCTGTTGACTCAATACGACTTACCCATAGAAAGGCAAAAGGAGTTCGAGTTATTAATCTCTATGAAGATGATTTTGTTTGTGCTATTGGAAAATGCGCGAGAGAACTTGAAGAATAAATTGCTTTTATATGAATTTAGTTTATTTATTCTTTTATTTTCCATTATTGCAAATTAATAACAATAATCAATGATTTTTACAAAATGATTTTTAATGATTAATTCAGATAAAGAACAAATACTAATTGGACTTATTTCAGATACACATATTCCTTCTAGATGTCAGAATATACCAAATTCAATTATTGATGATTTTAAGGAAAAAAAAGTGAATTATATTTTTCATTTAGGCGATCACACAACAATAGAAACATATAATAATCTAATCAATACTTTTGGAAAAGAAAAAATTATCAGTGTTGCTGGAAATATGGATGATCTAAGTATTACTAAAATTCTACCAAAAAAAAGAACAATTGAGATATTAGGATATAAAATATTTTTAACCCATGGAAAAGGTGGACCATACGGTATAATAGAACGATTAAATAAAAGATTTGATTTAAGAACCTATGATATTATAATCTTTGGACATACTCATAAGCCTATTAATGAAATAAGAGAAGGAAGATATTATTTCAATCCAGGTACACCAATAGATAAAAGATTTACAAATTTAAATTCATATGCCTTTCTAACATTAACAAAAAATAAAATTAACTTTCAAATTGTATATATATAAAAGGGAAATATTTATCTTCTCATCATTCGAGGATTTCTAAATAAATCTAGCTCTGCTTTTGGTATTTTATAATCAGAAGTACCCGTCTGTATCATTTTTTTATGTAATCTTTCAATTATCTTCTCAATTTCATCCATAAAATTGCATACACAAGAAAATAGGATAACAGTATGGATAAATGTTTTATCTTTAGCGAGATTAGCATCATAAATGTCAACTTTATATTCTTTTTGTATTCTCTGCCCATTAATACTACCAACTTTTATAGTTCCTAAATATAAATCATAATTTCTCCCTAGTCCAACCATACCTTTAGCTTTAATAATTTGAAGTTTATCACCAGGCTTTTCTGGAATAAGAGGCCATGTATATCGTGTGCCTTTAATTCTCCATCCAAATGAAATTGGAATAATGCTTTTTACTCTAGGAAGTTGAATAAAAAAAATTGGAGCTGTTTTATGAAGTTCAAAACTTTGAACTAATGAATGAGTAATAATTAATTCAATTCCTCCTCTATAATTTCCTCCTTTTCCAATGTTTAATTTTTCCTCCATAATTGTAAATATACGTAAATTTAATCTCTTAGGTTTATCTTTAGGCTCTTCTTCCCAATCTTCTTTATTATAAGCTATTATATATTCTTTCTTACTATCTATATGTACAATACCATCAATTCTAAAATCAGTCGAAAACCCCCTTGTTTTTGCATAATATTTTAATTTTTGATGGATCCCTAATTCCTCATCATGTAAACGGGTTCTCCAATATGAAATCTTTAGCTTTTTCTTGGTTTGTAGCTTATTATTTTCTTTTATATCTGTTTTTCTCATTTTAGATTCATTCTTTTTTGTATTAGGCTTTTTAGTCGTGAGTTTTTTAGAATTCATTGCCTTTTTTTTCGCCATATAAATCACCTTTTCTTATTTATACTTTAACTAGTCTTTTTTATAAAAGATATATTAAAAGAAAAAATTCATCTATAGAATTTCAAATTATTTATATCAAAATAAAATAAGATTTATTTTTATAGAATATTTACCATAAATCTTCTCATGATTATAGAAAATATAATTTAATTTTTGAAAAAAGAGAATAAAAATATCTTATCTATTTTTTATTAGATTTTTGAGCTTTTTTCTGTTGTTTTTCCTTTCTTTTTTGGTCTTTACGTAAATCTTTTTGAAGTTCCTTTTCCATAAGTTCGAATGTTTTTTCAACACGTTTCTTTTCTTTTTTCTTGATATCTGGATTATCTTTATTTGCTTCAATCCATTCTTTTTTTAATTCAATTAGGAATGGTCTATAAGTACTCTGAAATTTATTTAATCTTGTTGCAAGTTCTTCAATAGTCTCAGGATTATCTGGATTTGCTGTTATCATAAGCATAGTAGTATGATCATCTCTACTATTACGGAGCATCCAACTGGCTCTATTTACATTTAGACCTGCATTATTGACATATAATTTATGCCATGGAATAAATCGATCTTCTTTGGATTTATCATAATTCATTTCAGTATATGCTAATCCACCAGTAGTAAGAAGAATATGTGTTTGCCAACTTACTGAAAATTCAGTACCTCCTTTTACATATCTATAATTTGCTCTACATAGTGCGCTATATATAATTTTATTATCAGCAGGTATTATTGATTTCAAATTTGAACTATCGATGGGCATATATATTTCTGGTTCTGGATATTCTACCAATTTTGCTTTCAACTCTATTTATAATTTATATTTATTTAAAAATTAAAAAAAAAAAAAAATACAGAAATTAATTTTTGAATGATAACTTCTCTTTAACAATCCAATAACAAATATCAATATTGAGATTGTCTAATCTAAGATTTATGTATATTTCTCTAATATATAAAAAAAATAATCCTTACTTATTTATACCCAAATGTCAACTAAAACAATTTTTAAAAAAGAGAATAAAAATAATTACGTTTTTTCTATAGCTTTACCAGATAATTTTTTATAATGATTCAAAACTGCTTGACGAGCAGCATATACAAAACCTCTTTTAACATTAACACCAGTAATAGCTATTGTTTCATAAATTAGAGTATCTGTAAGCTTTGCTGTATCTAAAACTTGCCTAATCTTCGAAATATCTATTATCCCTTCTAAATCTCTTTTATTTCCCAAAACTACCATTGGAACTTCAGGTGGCTCTCCTGGTGCTGGAGGAATTAACTTAGTTCCATAAAATCTGAGCAATTCTTTAAGAGACCAAATATTTTCTTCCCATTGATCAATAAGACTGTCCCAAGTGAATATAACTGCATCAGTTCCCTTTAGAACTGTCTGACGTTGGAATTTATGTCTTCGCTGTCCTGCTACGGTATAGACTTGGAAAACTACATTAGAGACTCGTGCGACAACTCTATCGAAGAAAAGTGTTCTACCAGTCGGGTCTTGAATTTGTTGCATATCTCCTGAAGCGAGCCCCTCTTTGTGGTAAACCCACTCAAGTGCTGTAGTCTTACCCCCAAGCGATGGTCCGTAAAAACAAATCTTGAAAACAAGAGTTCCGTCGCCTCTACGAGATGGCATCGGTCCTATCCTCCATAAATTTT
>CAZBEU010000394.1:0-2376 GCA_964491005.1 uncultured archaeon
GTTAACTAATCCTGTTTTAGTAGCAAAAATAGCTCCATCTTTAATAAATGTAGAATTTTTATCAGGAAGGTACTCCTCAACAACACCTAAATATTCTCCAGTTAGTACAATATCATTATTTTTCAATATTTTTTTCATAAATCTTAACAGAACCGAGAGATATTCTCATTAATTTCTTTTCTAATAATTTAAAATTTATTAATGTAAATAAATTTATTCATAATAAATGATTAAGATCTCGTGGATTATATGGAGGAAATTAAAATTAGAAAAAAAGATCTTATAAATATTATTCAAAACACTGAAGGATTTATAGATCCAAAAATTCAATTAGAACAATATACAATTGATGCTATTTGTGCAGTTGATATTGTTTTTTTCGCGGGTGTAGAATTTAATGATATCCATAATAAAATTATTTTGGACTTAGGAACTGGAACTGGAAGATTATCAATTGCAAGTGCGTTTTTGAAAGCTAGTGCAATCTTGAGTATCGATATAGATATTGATGCTTTGAATATTTTAAAAAAGAATATTTATTCATTACATTTAGAAAATATTATTCATCCTATATGTGCTAATTTAGAAACGTTAGAATTCTATTTTAAGACTATTTCAAAGGATCTAAAATTAACAACAATCATGAATCCTCCATTCGGTATACAAAAGGAAAATGCGGATAGAATTTTTCTAAAAAAAGCTTTTTCATTTTCCAATGTTATTTATTCAATACATGCAGCAAGTGATAAAGTTCAAAAATTTATCGATAATTATGCAAAACAACATAATTGGCAGATAGATTATTTTCTTCCATATAGTATAGTTTTGGATAAAGCTTTTCCATTTCATACACACTCAAGAAAAAAAATAGATGTTGTCGTTTATAGATTTATAAAGAAAAAATAAAGAAAATTATATTTAAATAAAAAAATTTACTGAAAATTACTCCATGATTTAAAATTCTTAGGATATTTTGCGTTTTCTCCGAGAACTTCCTCAATTCTTAAAAGTTGATTGAATTTGGCACATCTGTCTGATCTCGCAGTAGCACCAGATTTCATTTGACCAGAACAAAGCCCTACAGATAGGTCTGCTATAAAGGAATCTTCTGTTTCACCAGAACGATGTGAAACCATAACATTGAAGTTATTTTTAAATGACATTTTTGCTGCGTTTATTGCTTCTGTCAAAGATCCTATTTGATTCACTTTTAATAATAATGCATTCCCAGAACTTTGCTCAATAGCTTTTTCAAGGATCTTAATATTTGTCACAGTTATATCATCATCTACAATTTGAACAGAACTATCAACTTTTTTAGTTAATTCTGCAAAATGAACAAAATCTTTCTCATCAAAAGGATCTTCTATTGATTTAATTGGGTATTCATTTGCTAAATCTAAATAATATTGTAATAGTTCTTCTTCTGTTAATTGTTTTCCATCAATATCATATTTACCATTTTTATAAAATTCGCTTGCAGCAGCATCTATACCAAGAACAAATTCTTTGCCAACAGTAAATCCTCGCTCTTCAATAGCTTCTATAATACTATCCAATGCATCCCTTGTGAATGTAAAATCAGGAGCAAATCCACCTTCATCACCAACATTTATTGCATTTGGACCATATTTTTTCGATAAAAGACCCTTTAAAACATGATAAACTTCAGAAACATAGCGAATTGCTGTTGAAAAAGAGTCAGCACCTATTGGAAGTATCATAAATTCTTGAATAGAAAGATTATTACCGGCATGTTCTCCTCCATTTAGTATATTACAACATGGTAATGGTAATAAATAATCTTTTCTTGTTTTTCCATAACTTAATTCATAAAGATGCTCATATAAGGGTACATTTTTCATTGTTGCAGCCAATTTAGCAGTAGCTAAAGAAACTGAAAGAATTGCATTTGCTCCTAAATTCTTTTTATTATCGGTACCATCAAGTTGAATCATTTTTTTATCAATATCTTCTTGATTTCTTACATCCATACCAATTAATTCTTTAGCAATTATATTATTAACATTTGATACTGCTTTAGTAACATGTTTTCCTAAAAATTCATTTCCTTTATCTCTTAATTCAAGTGCTTCTAGTTCTCCTGTAGACGCTCCAGAAGGTACAGCAGCTCTACCTAAGATACCATTAGAACATACATCACATTCAACTGTAGGATTACCACGTGAATCAATTATCCATCTAGCTTTAATTTTATCTATTTTATATTCTGTCATATACTTTTCAATTTAGATAGTTTTCAATCGTATATTATTAAGTAGTATTAATATTTCATTTTTTAAATTTTTTTTAGTATCATTTATTAATTTTTAATCAAAATTGTATAACACATCAACCTTCAAATTATTTATAAAA
>CAZBEU010000395.1:0-9334 GCA_964491005.1 uncultured archaeon
TGGTCAACAAATGTAAAAAAAGTCCTTGGTTCAATCAGACAAGATGTTAATGTAAGTATAAAAGAAGGAACTAGAATCGAAATTAAAGGGGTTCAGAAATTAGATTGGATTCCCATATTAATTAATCATGAAATATCAAGACAACTTGAATTAGTAAATATAAAAAGTGAATTAGAAAATAGAGGATTAAAAACAACTAACATTTTTAAAAAATCAATTAATTTGTCAAAAGCTTTAAGAAAAACTAAATCTAATTTTATATTGAAAGGAATTAAATCTGGAAAACAACTTTACGGAATTAATATTGAAGGATTTAAAGGTATATTTGGTAAGGAATTATCAGTAGATTATCGTTTTGGATCTGAAATATCAAGTAAAGTAAAATCTATTTCAGGAATAAGGGGAATCATTCATTCTGATGAAGATTTAAATAAATACAAATTTTCTGAAAATGATATTAACAAAATCAAAGAATTATTAGAATATAATGACAATGACTGTTTTGTACTCATTTTAGGATATAAAAAAGAGATTGAAAAAGCAATAGATACTTTAATAAAAAGAGTTCAATATGCATTCAAAGGTGTTCCTTCTGAGACAAGGAAGGCATTAGATAATGGAAATACGGAATTCTTAAGGGAGCTTCATGGAGGTGCCAGATTATATCCAGATACTGATTCTCAAGCAATAATTAATTCAGTAGAAAATATAAATATAATTAAAAAATCACTTCCGAAATATCCGTGGGATATAATCAAAAATTATTCTAATAAATTTAAAATCAGTGATGATAAAATAAAAGATCTTATTTTTACAGGAAATTTGGATTTATTTAATATCTTGCTAGAAATATATCCAGAAAATCCTGTATTAATAATAACAACCTTACTAGATTTGACTACTGCTCTAAGAAGAGATGGAAAGAATGTAGATAACGTTATGGAAAAAGATTTTAAGTCTATCTTCAATCTTTTACGTAAAAAAGAAATAGGTAAAGAGGCGATAGAGGAATTAATGATCTTAAAATCAGAGCAACCATATTTATCAATAGAAGAAATTAAACAAGAATTGAATATCGAAAGTATATCATTGGAGGATTTAAGAAAGATAATTGTAAAAATAATAAACAATACAATAAATCTTATTAAAGAAAAAGAAATGAATGCTATGGGGCCATTAATGGGTGAAGTAATGAAAGAAGTAAGAGGAAAAATTGATGGAAAAATAGTGTCTGAAGAATTAAAAAAAGAATTAATCAATAAATTAGAGGCGTTAAAATAAGTGATAGAAAAATTAAAAGGTTATAAAGATGAAGCAAAAGATATTCTTGAGAAAAATGGAATTAATATTTGGGATATCATAAATATTAAAACTAAAGAAAGTATATATGAAGGAATATTACTTCCAAGAAATGAATATTCAGCATCCAATTTTATTGAAATAAAGTTAGATAATAACTATAATATTGGTATCGATGTCTTAAAGATAATAAATATTAAAAAAACTGGAGAAAAAAAAGCTGATTATAAGATCCCCGAAAAAAAATTTCCTAAAAATAAATCTCTTCCTAATATTATACTCTTTGGAACTGGAGGAACAGTTGCTTCAAGATTAGATTATACTACAGGTGCTGTAATTCCATCTTTTACTCCTGGAGAATTATTTAGTGCCGTTCCAGAATTAGCAGATATTTGCAACATCGAAACAGAAATCGTTTTTGAAATATTATCTGAAAATATGAAACCTGAATATTGGCAAAAATTGGCATTGAAAATTGAAAAAGCAACAAGAGAAGGCATAGATGGAATTATAATTGGACATGGAACTGATACAATGGGTTTTACATCCGCAGCTTTGTCATTTATGCTAAAAGATCTCAATATTCCAGTAGTTCTTGTAGGTAGTCAAAGAAGTTCTGATAGACCTTCCTCAGATGCAGCATTAAACTTGATTAATGCTTCAACTGTAGCAACATCAGATATCGCTGAAGTAACCGTTTGTATGCTTGGTTCTTCCGCACATGATTATGGCCTTATTCATAGAGGAACCTTAGTAAGAAAAATGCACTCTTCTGTAAGGCACACATTTAGAACTATTGATGATATTCCTCTCGGAATGGTCAAAGACAAGAAAATTACAATGTTCAAACAAGATTATCAAAAACGATCGGATAAAATTACCACAGCTAAAGTTGATTTTGAAAAAAAAGTTGCATTAATTTATTCTTACCCAGGGATGGAAAATGATATTATTGATTTTTATATTGATAAAGAATATAAAGGAATTGTTATTGCTGGTACTGGTTTGGGTCATGTAAGCACTATGGTTTATGATTCAATAAAAAGAGCAATACAAGAAGATATTACTATTCTTATGACAGTGCAAACACTTCATGGATTTACAGGTATGAATGTTTACTCCACAGGTAGGCAACTTCTCAATATGGGAGTACTTTCAGGAAGAAATATGTTGCCTGAAACTGCTTATGTAAAATTAGGATGGACTTTAGGACAAACAAAAAATAAAAAAGAAATTCAGAAGTTATTATTAAGTAATATATCTGGCGAATTAATCGAAAGAGAAATACCAATAGCATTCAATTATAATATCGATCATCTATTAAAAAATAAGGATTTATTCTGATATTTCATATTCTTTTTTTTCTGTATATCAGATTTTTTTAAAAATACAAAATGATAAACAATAAAAATTTTATATTTTCTTTTATTTACTAAAATAATTAATTATTTATAATAATGTGAATCAGATGGGAAAAAGAATACTTGCACAGAGGAAAGGGCAAGGACACTTATGGGCGAGATCCCCTAGTCATAGACACGTTGGCGAAGTAAGATATCGCTCCTTTCAAGAGAAGGATAAAATATTTAATTTTAAAATTACAGAATTAGTTCATTCTCCTGGGAGAGGTGCTCCTGTTGCTAGAATTAGATACGATGATGGAGAAAAAGGATTATTTCTCCCACCAGAAGGGATATATGAGGGACAGACTTTTATTCAATCAAAAACAGGTTATGGTCTTGATATAACTGTTGGAAATATTATTCCTTTAAAGAAAGTGCCCTTAGGGACTTTAATTTACAATATTGAAGGAACTCCTATGGATGGGGGAAAATTTGCTCGAGCTTCTGGAGTTTCGGCTATTGTAAAAGAGAAAACAAAGGATGGTGTAAGAGTTATGTTTCGTTCTAAAAAAATGAAATGGTTTAATAAAAATTGCCTTTGTACCATAGGTGTTGTAGCTGGTGGTGGTCGAACAGACAAACCGTTCTTAAAAGCAGGTGCAAAACATTATTATGTTCAATCAAAAGCTAAAAAATGGCCTGTTGTCCGTGGATGTACGATGAATGCTGCATCTCACCCTTATGGCGGTGGAGCAAAACAATCACCTCACAAACCAACAACAACCAGAAGAGGCGCTCCTCCTGGTCGAAAGGTTGGACAAATAGCAGCAAGAAGAACTGGTCATCAGAATTAAAATCTTTTTTATTTTATTAAAAGATCATTCTCTTACTTTTTTCTAATAATAACATATCTATTATTTATTTTAGATATGACAGAAGTGATTTAGCTAATAAAAAACATTAAATAATAATGAAAAAAGAAATAGAATAAAGAAATTTATAACTGATAATTAATACTTATATTTTTCATTAGTTCTTTATATCTAGAGCGAAGAGTTACTTCAGTAACACCTACGACTGTAGATATTTCTTTTTGGCTTACTCGTTTATTTTTTAGTTTTGATACTAAATATATTGAACCCGCACATAAACCTTTAGGATCTTTTCCACAAATTGCATTTTTGTCAATAAAACCCCTTAATATTTTAACGACATTTTTTTCAATGTCGATAGGAAGGCCTAAATCAGCACAATAACGAGGGATTAAAGAAATTGGATCTATATTTGGAGGTTTTAAATTTAATTCTCTAACAAGAATTTTATAACATTTTTTGACAATATTATCACTTATTGAAGCCTCATCTAATATTTCTTGTAGAGTAATAGGAACTTTTTCCTCTTTGCATTTATAATAGGCACAGGCAGCGATCATTCCATTAATAGATCTACCTCTTAAAAGATTCCTTTTATAAACTTGTTTATAGAGTTTTACAGCCGCCTTTTTTACTCTTTCTGGAAAATTAAGATTACTACCGATTCGTTTTAGTTCTGTAATAGCTATAAGCATATTACGTTTTTCCCATGATAGGTGAGTATTCCATTTTGCAGCTCTTCTTAAATCTGGATTCTTTATCTTTGTGCGATCAATAATTGTTGATAAGCCAATATCCGGCATTAAAATAGAGATCGGGCATCCTGTTCTCTCCTTTTTTTCTTTCTCTCTTTTTGTATATGCCCTAATTCCACTATGGGATATATCTAATAATCGTTCCCCAATTACTAAACCACATTGTTTACAAACAGTTTCTCCTCTTTCATCAACAGATATAGTAAAACCCCCACATTCGGGACATATATTAGACATATCACAAATAGTTGTTCGTTCAGTTTCTACCATTTTTACCCCTTTATTATAAAGATAAATTGTCTCCAAATACTTTTTAGTTAAAAAAAAAATATTTTTTTATACACAATTAATCTTTTTTTTGTAATATATTTGTATATGACAAGGGCATATTTAAAGGTTTTGTTATAAAAATATCAGTCACCCAATTTTTTTGTTATAATAAATTATTTACTTTATAATAAAGTCTGTACAAAATATAGTCTAAATGGTTATAACTTTAAAATATAAAAAATTGGGATTTGTGTACAAAAAACAAATTGAACACAAAAAAAACTTGAAAATTTTTAATTTTTTATCAACATAAATTTAAATTAAACCTTTTTTATTATAAAGACAGTTTAAATGGCTTAGCTAATATTAGTCAAAAACATAGATAATTTATCCCTAAATTAAAAAAATTTTCCAATTTAAACAAATATTAAGGTATCACTAATTTATGAGTAAGAGAGAATTAGAAAGAGATAAAGAATTCATTGATAAATTGGAGTCACATACTGATTTTGATAAAGATACACAAATGAAAAAATATGAAGAAGAAACTGGCAAATATGCAATATGGAGAGGAGTAGTAACTGAAGGATTTAAACGATGGGTGCGAGGAGAAAAAATATATGATCGAAATAAAGAACGAATTTCTCTTTATGTTTCTGAAGAAACTAAAAATATTTGGCAAGAATTTTTGGATCAGAATAATTTATCTACACTTTCTAAACTAATTAGGATGAGTGTTAAAAGTTTTATAAATAAGTATAGTAATTCTTCAGATGATATTTCAAAACTAAATCCTTCTAATGTATCAAGAATATCACATGCTCTTAAAGAACCTCTTACATCAATAAAAGGATATGCTCAATTAATATTAGAAAATTATAAAGATCACCTTAGTGAACAGATTTATAGTACAATTAGAAATATTTTTGACCAAAGCATACTTCTGGAAAATAAAATAATTCAATTTTTAGATAATATCAGAATTCAAACAAAATCTTATGATATTCTTTTAATAGAGGATGATGTTGCTACTATAAAACTAATCACTTCTTATTTTGAAAGTAAGGGATTGATTTGTAAAGGTGTCGTAGGAGGGACAAAAGGTTTACAAGAATTAAAAAATTTAAAACCTAAGATCATCCTTCTAGATATTATATTACCTGATTTAGATGGATATGATATCTGTAAAATTATAAAAAATGATAAGGAGTTTAGTAATATTCCTGTTTACTTTCTAACAGCTATAGCAGGATTAGAAGTGGAAAAAAAATTAGATACTACAGGAGCAGATGGATATATATTAAAACCATTTAACTTTTCTGATTTTGAACCTATTCTTGAATATATTCGTAAATCTAAAGAAGTATAAAAGGAATTATCATTCCTTGTTAGATAAATTATATTTTTTGAGAAAAAAAAAGAATTATAATGAGATCTTAGACTTTTTTGAGTTATAATTAAAGAAACCTATAAATAGAAAATAAAAAAATATTAATATGAATAAAATATGTTCAAAAAATATAATTGTGTGAAAAAAAAAATACACTAGGTGCTGATGACATGGATGATAAAGAACTCGAAGATCTCGTAAATAAAATAGAAAGTGGAGAAATAGACGAATCAATCTCTCATATCATGGAAAAATATGAAAAAGAAACAGGAAAATATGCTATTTGGAGAGGTATTGTTACCGAAGGTTTTAAAAAATGGCTAAAAGGTGAAAAAATTTATGATCGTGATAAAGAAAGAATCTCACTCTATGTATCAGAAGAAGCAAAGGAAGAGTGGCAGAAATTTATAAAAAAAAATAATTATTCTACCATATCTAAATTGATTAGAGAAAGTGTTAATTATTTCATTGAAAATAAATCAAGTTTATTTAGTGATAATCTTTTAAATTTAGATATTGAAGCATTATCTAATATCTCTCATGCCTTAAAAGAACCTTTAACGACAATTAAAGGCTTTAGCCAACTTCTTCTTGAAAATCATGATAAAGAATTAAGTACTGACGTTAAATCAAAAATTGAAAATATATTTGAACAGAGTTTGCTTTTAGAAACCAAAATAAAAAATATATTAGATGATATTAATGTTGATTCCTCAATATATGATATTCTCTTAATCGAAGATGATCTTGCAACTATTCGCTTATTAACAAATTATTTTGAAAATAAAGGATTTAAATGTAAAGGCGTTTCAAGTGGAACAAAAGCAATAGAAGAATTGAAACATCATCGCCCTAAAATAATTCTTTTAGATATTATACTTCCGGATTTAAGTGGTTATGATTTATGCAAAAGTATTCATACTGAAAAAAAAACAAAAAATATACCTGTTTATCTACTTACAGCAATACCTGGTTCAGAAGTAGAAAAGAAGTTAGAAGAAACATTAGCAGATGGATATATCTTAAAACCATTTGATTTCAATGATTTTAACCCTATTTTTGATTATTTGAATAATTACTAAATTGTTCTTAATTTTGGAAAAAAAATAGATAAAAAAAACGGGCCATGGGGGATTTGAACCCCCGACCTTCAGGTTAAGAGCCTGCTGCGCTACCTGCCTGCGCTAATGGCCCAAGATTTAGATTTATCATTAAGATTATCTAAACATTCCTTGAATTTTGAGATAAAGATCTTAATATATGATATTTTAATAAATTTATTATAGAATTTGGACAGATTTCAAAATTTAATAAAGAGATATAATTATTTATAATCCAAAAAGTGGATACGCGCAGATGAGGGGATTTGAACGATTTTGATATCAAAATATAGCATTTTTGCTATCTTTTTCCCATTTAGGGGATAATATCAAGAGATTAGCTTAAATATATGTAATAAATTCCTTCATCCTAATTAAAAATTTTATATTATTAGACGTCAGGTATAGGTGAGCTAGGGTTGAGGATATAAAAAAAAAGGGTAATTTGATTCTTTTTCTTTGAATAAATATTATATTAGAATAATTATCTTGAAATTTAGCTTTTTTTAATGATTATTTTCTATTATCCTATAACTAATCCATAATTTTTATTTAATTTTTTTATAGCAATCAAATTATTTGAAGTATAATATAAAGCTATTGAAGCAAAAAGTATAGCAACAGGAATTAATTCTAAAGAAAAAATACTAAAAAATATTCTATCTCCAACTGATTGTGAGTAGTTCATTTGATATAAAGAAAATAATAATCCAATGATTGAAAGACCAAGAAATATTAAAGATAAATAAAAGTTTTGATATGTATATTTATCAAGAAAATTTGATTGAGAATTCTGTGAAATATTATGAATATATAAAACTTTAATTTTTCCTTCTTTTTTTTCTCCATATAAAAATACTTGGTCTTCTTTATATAAGCAATATGCTATTTTCTTTCTTGAATAACAAAAATACTTTTTCCCCGAGAGATCTGTAATAAAAAATGATAAATATTTTGGATTTCCAAAATCTTCAATATTTCCTTGTATTTTTAAAAATCTGTTTATATTTCTACACCTCTTACTCTGTATCATTATCTAAGAAATGAAGATTACTCTATATAAAATAATCAGGACTAAAATTATAAATATTAGATTATGGAAAAAATCAATTAAAATTCTTTTCTAATAGTTGAGATATTACAGAGATTTTAAATTTTGTTGAAAGTACATGAAATAGAAAGTTTTTTTTCCATTCACAGAAAAAATAAGATAGTGATAATGAAGTGATAGCATTTTAAAAACGCAGATGAGGGGATTTGAACCCCCGAGCGCTCACGCGCACCAGCTTGCCCAATTAGCGAACTTCTCGCGAATACTCAAGGCTGGCGTCTTACCACTAGGCTACATCTGCATCTCTGAATATTATTCTAATATTAGACTTTGTCTAAATTTAGTGATACTAAAAAATGTATGCAAATATATTATTTTTTCGATTCTGAAAAATGATTCTTTAATATCTTTAGCATAGAAAATAAAAGACTTCTTATATAAAATATAGAAATTTACTTTCATTCGAAAGAAAAATATAAATTTTATCAATCATTTACATACAAGATTCTAAAATGAGTGGTGCTGAGGATTTTAGGTATTTAATACCCGAACGGATTTTTAATGAAATAACTCAAAAAGCTAAAGAAGCATATCCATATATTGAACACTATTGGATCTTTGCTGATAGAAAAGAGAATTTTGGTATCGTAAGCAAATTTGTTGTTAATAATGATCTTAAGAAAACAAAAAAACATGTAAAACCAAGAAGTTGGATGCGATATAAAAAATCAAAAATTTATAATATGCGAAAATTTAAAGAAGAATTGGGAGTAGATATTGTTTGGCAAGCGCATACTCATCCTGAAGGCAGAGATAAACTCCATACAATTGATAAACGTATTTTAAAATATCTATCAAATGGAGTTATGATTATTATTATTCCCTCTATTGAAGAAAAAGAACAAAAACCCCATCTTGTAGGATGGTACTATGATAAACGTTATACTAAAAAACCAATTATTGAAAAAATGGTTTTTGAGATTATTTCGGAATAGAAACCTAAATATATATCTCTTTTCTTTTATCTTAAATAATTTTAGAACAATGTTAATTTTCTAATGAATTCCATAAATTAGAGATTTTATTTTTGATGATAAAGTATTAAAATTTTAATACCTTATTTTCATTACATTTTTATTACATAATAACAACAAAATTAGCTCAAGTCGCTTAGCTCGGTAGAACGCTTAAAGCGTGCCAAAAGCGCCGGTCTGCTAAACCGGTGTCAAACGACGCGTGGGTTCAAATCCCACC
>CAZBEU010000396.1:0-2345 GCA_964491005.1 uncultured archaeon
ATCTGCCTCGAAGCAAAAAGAAGATCTAGTGCGGCAAGCAGAATTCCTGTTTAAAAAAGCCCGTGAGCAGGGATATTCGCATGGACTTCTTTACAAGGACATTGCTTCAGGATTGAATGATACCCGATCGGGACTGAAACGCTTGGAAGAGATTATGATTAACATTTTGGAGTGCTTTAGCGTCTGGTTCCTTCAAGAAATTGAAGATTTGTTTGTATTGTGATTCAGTTTTGTGTTTATAAGAATGCAAAGCTTCATTATTATCTTTCAATTGTTCATATACATTATTACGTTCTGCGAGCATCTGATTCCATAAGAAACGACAACATCCAAAAGTCTTGTTTAGAATGACCTCTTGTTCCTTATTTGGATAGATACGGAATTTATAGGCAATATCAACTTTCATGGGAAATCCTCCCTCTTTGATCTTCTATGTATTGTTTTAAAACATCAATGGATACGTTGCTAGTCGTGGCAAGGACATGGCTCGGACTCCAGAATGACTCACCCCATAATATATCTTGTAGAAAATCCATATGTTTTTTTCCCAAAAAATATGATATAGTGCCCTTGACTATGTTGTTCCATTTATGAATTTTGAGTTTTTGGTTTATATTGATTAATAAATGAACATGATCAATACTACACTCATTCTCCACGATTTCAACATTATAAGGTTCTGATAATTCAATGATTTTTTCTTTTTTATTATTAATGAGGATGTGTCCTTCTAAAAACACCTTTTGTCTATATTTCACGATAAATATAACATAGAAATAAGGAGAATATATTTTATGGGCTTCTTTCGGATATCTCATCATGATTATAAAAAGCAGAATAATCTAAATTATCTCTATTCTTGTAACTATTTAAATCCGAACAGCCCTTAGGATTTCTGAACATGAGAAGGAGATCCCATACCATTCATCCAAGGTCTAAATAATGTGGCTTTCTGGGGGAAGAGAGGTATAAATATTGAGATTTAAAAAGAATTTAAGGGAGATTTTAGTTCTAAACAATGAGTAGTGATGCTTATTAATGATTCCCTAAAAAATAGTAAGGGAGAGTGGACTAAAGAGGAGATTGATGATTGCAGAAATTCTAATAAATTTTCTAAGAAATTATAAGATTTAGCAGAAGAAAAATATATTGGTTGTGTTTCAAAACCTGATTTAAGTTATCTTTTAATAATATTAATAAAAAATAAAGAAGAATTATCACCCAATTTAATTAAAATATTAGGCAAATTAGACTCATTAAGAAACTTTTAAAAAAGTGAAAAGATATTAAACGTTAAAGAAAAAAATATTGAAGCAGGTAAATAATTAAATTTAATTTAAATACGAACAATCAAAATAGATGGACCCTACACTGAAAGAATATGCGAACTATATAGTTCTCTGAAAAGAAATTTTGGTAAAATTTTTCATTTTTTTGCATAGAGAGAAATGATTTGAGATCATTAAGATTAGAAAATATTTTTAAAATTGAAATTTTAGACGACAAATTTACTCCTAGAACAACAATTGAATTTTAACTAATCTATTTTAATATCTATAAAATTTATGATCAATCTTAGAAGATCTTATCTAATTTTTATAAAAATAAAAAAACAATCCATATAAATATACTTTAAGATAATTTATTTATTTGGAACCTTTTTTTACCTTTAACTCAAAAAAAATTTTTATTTAAAATTTAATAAAGAGTTATTACTTATAATTAGTTATTAAAACTTCTTTAATTATCCCGCGATTTGATGCAATACTATTTATTGCTCTTTTTGCATATACCGTATGAATTTTATATTCATTATATAAATCTGTAATAAAATTATTAAAAGAATTACTTATCATTACCTTACATCCTCTTTCTGAAAGTTTATCTATTAATTGTTTTAATTCAATTTGATCTTTTTTAGTGAAAGTATCCTTTGTATAACTGGTGAAATTTGCAGTCTTGGAAAGAGGAAAATAAGGTGGATCAAAATATACAAAATCATTTTTTTTTGCAAAATCCATACACAATTCAAATGAACCATGAATTAATTCTACATTTTGTAATATCTGATGAATTATTCTAAAATTTTTCTCATTACAGAAATTTGGATTCTTATATCGCCCAAAAGGAACATTAAAAAATCCTTTACTATTTACTCTGAATAATCCATTATAACAGCAACGATTTAGATAGATTGTACGAGAAGCTCTTTCAATGAGAGTCCATTCTTGGAATTCCTCTTCTCGATCAATATTTCTTATCTTATAATAATACTCTTCGTCATTTACATGTTGTTTTAATAATTCAATAAGTTCATCTACATTATTTTTTATAACTTGATAAGC
>CAZBEU010000397.1:0-2544 GCA_964491005.1 uncultured archaeon
TGTGTTCTGATTTGATATAAAAAGGTATATAGTAATTGCTAATTGAAATAGATATACAACGTAACATAATCTATTTGTATATATTTATATAAAAAAATTTTGACTAAATAATTAATACATAAAATATTAAAACAAAGATTACGCAAAACCATTTAATATAAATAACAATTGATTATATTATTGAAAATATCTTTTAATGATAATAAAAATAATTGTAAAAATAACATCAATTCCAGTTATTTATATATATTATGATAAATATACAATCCTAATTATTGCAAAACATTCTTTAAATTAAAATAATTTTTACAGTTGACACTTATGGCAAAAAAATTTATTCTTAAAATTCTTACTGCTGGTGAAGGTGGAGTGGGTAAAACAACTTTACTTCACAGATTTGTTGAAGGAAAATTCTCTTCTTCCACGCGTATGACGATAGGTGTTGAATTTTTTTTAAAAGATGTTGAAATAGATGGAGCAAGTGTTACATTACAATTATGGGATTTTGGAGGACAAGAACGTTTTAGATTTCTATTAAATAATTATGTATTAGGAGCAAAAGGTGCATTTTTAATGTTTGACTTAACACGACCAAATACTTTAGAAAATCTTCAACAATGGGTTGATATTTGTAGATCCTCAGATCCTAATCTTCCAATTCTTTTTCTAGGTACTAAAATTGATTTAGAAGAAGAAATTATGATTGATGATGATTATGCAAGGAGTTTCACTGATAAATTTAACATGTTTGACTATTTAAAGGTTTCATCAAAAACAGGAGAAAATGTTGATGATGCCTTCCAAAAACTAACACGAAAAGTTTTAGACTTCAAATAATTATCTGAATAAGGTTTATTTATATTTTGGATGAAATTTTTTTTAAATTAGATAATTTGGTAATTATAGATTCTAATTTTATTTTATTACCGATCCAATTTCATATTGATTATATTGAGGAGATAATATATAAAATTCAAGGTAAAACTCTATTTTTAATATTTCAGCAAGTTTTAGATGAATTAGAAGCAAAGAAAAAAAGATATGAATCTAAAAAAAGTTCTCTTTTTGAAAATCAATATAATACAGGATTAAAATATATAAATCTGAAGAAAAAGAAAGAGATTAATATTTCATTAAATAATGAGATAAAAAATAAAAATGAAACAACAGATGATTTTTTGATAAGAAAATCAACTGAAATAAAAAATATATATCCTAATCTTAAAATTTATTTGGCAACAAATGATATCGATCTTAGAAAAAAAGCAAGGAATCTTGGAATATCTACTATCTTTTTAAGACAAAAAAAAATAATTTCTATTGAAGGTCCAAATTTATATTAAAATTGATATGATCTAAATGTCAAAAAATAAAAGAAGAGATTTTTAAGAAAAGAATTGATTGATTTTTTATTTGTAAATATCTGCAGAAGGTTCTTTAATATTTTTAGATTCCGAAATTTTCTTAGCAATAGCTTCATATTTCTCTACAATTTCTCTTGAAAGAGTTGATTTGATTTTTAATATTGCAAGATCAAAATGATGATTTTCAATCTTATCTAAATCATTCATTTTTTCTCGAATTGCTTGCATACCCGCTTCTCTACATAGATTTTCCAAATCTGCACCACTGTACCCTTCTGTTTTTTCAGCTAGACCTTGCAAAGATACATCCTCAGCAAGAGGCATATTTTTTGTATGAACTCCAAGTATTTTTAATCTCGCTTTTAAATCAGGTGCTTCTACATAAATTAAACGATCAAATCTTCCTGGTCTTAAGAAAGCAGGATCTACAATATCAGGACGATTAGTACTTGCAATAGTTACAATCCCTTTTCTATTCTCAATTCCATCCATTTCAACTAATATTTGATTAACAATTGAAGCAAATGTATGGGTTCCTTCAGATTGTCCTCTTCCTGATGTAATGGAATCAATTTCATCAAAATAAATTATTGAGGGTGCAGCTTGCCTAGCTTTCCTAAATATCTCTCTAACAGCCTTTTCACTTTCTCCTACCCATTTTGAAAAGATTTCAGGACCCTTTATTGAAATAAAATTACATGCACTTTCTGTAGCTATTGCTTTTGCTAATAATGTTTTACCACATCCTGGAGGTCCAAAGAGGAGTATTCCATTTAATTGTCTAATTCCTGCTCTTTCAAATAATTTAGGATATTTTAAAGGCCATTCTACTGCTTCTTTTAATTCTTGCTTAACGGATTCTAATCCTCCAACATCATCCCAATTCACATTTGGAATCTCTACCATAACTTCTCTCATTGCTGAAGGTTCTACAAGATTTATTGCTTGAATAAAATCATTATTTTCGATTTTTAACTCTTGAATAATATTACTAGGAATTGGTTCATCTAAATCAATCTTTGGGAGAATCCTTCTTAAAGCAAACATTGCTGCTTCTCTACATACAGCCATTAAATCTGCTCCAACAAATCCATGCGTAATTTCTGCATATTCGTCTAAATTTATATCAGATTCTAAAGGCATACCTCTAGTATGAATTTGAAGGATTTCTTTTCGACCA
>CAZBEU010000398.1:0-2102 GCA_964491005.1 uncultured archaeon
TTAGATTTGAATAGTATTAATTAAAATTAGATTTTTAAAAAATAATAATAATAAAAATAAAGATAAAGGTTGGATAATATTTTCTAATCTTCCAATCCTTCTTCTTCTAATAATGAGTCGAGATCAGTTGTTTTCTTTTTCTCTTCTTGAATTTCTTCTTTCTTATGTGTTTTTTTTGATATTTCTGAAACTTTTACATATCTTCCCTTTGGTTGTTTTGGTTTTTCTGTTTTTTCTGAAGGACTTTCGATTTTTTTCTTTAGACGATATGAATATAACAAACTTATTACCCAGATGAATCCTATGAGAAGTAAAATAGGTATCATTATTTGATTCATTAAATCTTCAAAGATTGATCTATCTATAACATCAAGATTCATCGTTAAAATTGTACTATTTATCAAATTTGTTTCTATATTTCTAGCTATAACTGATATATTAAACAATAGGGTGTCGGTTGGTATATTTTGAAATGATATTTCTATAATAACTTTTGTAGATTCTGCCTCTCTAAGTTCATGTAGTAGAGAGTTATCTTGTTGTACTATATTATATAAGGGCATAATACCTGTTCCAGTGAAATCTAAAGAAATGCTAGTTATATTTAAGATAGAATCTCCAGTATTTATCAAGGTGATATCTAAATAATTTTTTTTATTTCTAATGATAAATGAATCTTGAAAATTTGCATTGATTGCTAACGAATCGGTATATGAAAAGAAGTCTATTGTCATTGTGTAGGTTTCATTTAAATAAATAGTCGATCCCCCCCACAATAGTCGAATTGTAATAAAATCTTCGTCAATATCCATACCTTCTGTATTTATAGTAAACTTAACATAACCTAATGAATTCGTCATTTTAGGAGAGTCTGTAATATTTTCCCACACACCAGAATTATTATATTGACAAGTCACTTCAACGGAATCTATAGTGGTTGTTCCAAATTCAGATGTAAGAACTGAACTTATATTAAATATATTACCCTTTGTAGGTAATTCTGGATTAACAGTAATATTTGTAAACTTGCTTGCTTCATATAAAGAATCTTCTATGATAAATGGTGAATAAGAACTTACAGAATGTTTATCGACTATATTAAGTAAAAATGTTGTATTTTTCGGATAATATGTACAATCTTCTCTATTAAATACTTTTTCAAAAGCGAATGCAGTAGATGATAATGAGCTTTTCAAGGCTAAAATATATCCTTCAAAATTATCTTCTGTTTCATCAACAAGCAATGCATAATTTGGACATTCATATGTTCCAATTATCTCATCTTCTATATAGATCTTAACAATTGTTTTAGCCCCTCCTATTCTAATTGGTGCATTAACACCATCCCATGATCCACCAATTATTTGAGGTATGTCAAAATCTATAACAAAATCTTTAGTATTATCTTCATTTGGATTTCCTAAATGTTTTATATTTTGAGTTGTAGAAGTTTCATTAGCAATAACCCATTCATCATTTAACAATGAAACAAGTTCTACTGAAATTTTAACATCCATATCGATTATCTCATCCAAATTTTCTAAGGTGATATTAAATTTAATATTTTCTCCAGGATTTATTATTGATTCATTCTGCATAAATGAGTTGAGTCTAATTGTTAAATCTGCAACATAAGTTTCATATAAGTATTCTTGATTTATTTCGGAATTATTAATTGCATAGAAATTATCTGAAAAAATGGAAGTTTCGTTTATGGAGGCAATATATAAGTCATATGGTTGTGGATCTCTTGTATCAGGATCAGCGTCTTTATATAATTCTTCTACTCTTAATATATTATGATTCAATACAGGATCATAGCTTAAATCTCCAAAATTAATATCATATTGATCAATATATATTGGTATACTTTTACATCCAATTGAGGTACCATTTTTCCAGAACATTCCTAGGGTATATGTCCCATGATGTGTAGTTGGATGATCAACGTTAAGAAATATATTATTGTTAAACTCATAGTAATATTTCTCACGATTAGTTGATAAAGTTCCCGTTGAATCAATTATATTGGTTATATAAACTGAACCATCTGGATTATAAAGTGTTGCATTAATCTGTCCATTAGTAGGAGCTAACTGGTC
>CAZBEU010000399.1:0-2969 GCA_964491005.1 uncultured archaeon
TTATTAATTTTAATTTTTATTTTTGCGAATATATTAGATTCAACACATATAGGAATTTTTAGAGCTTTTACTCATAATATTATTGGTGCAATTTTATATTCTAGTTTTTGGATTCTATTTTTTTTAAAATTGGATTTGGTAAAAAAAAAAGAAATTTTTATTCTTTATATTGTAGTCCTTACTCATGCTATAGGAGATTATTTGTGTTCAAGTTTCAATTTTCTTTCTCCCTTCGAAAATTATATTCTTATTTGGAACTTTAATTCATTGGAACATATTGTTTTTTCTTTCATTATTTCATCTCTATTTCTTATTGTTTTTATAATTTCAAAAGATTTTAATAAATTAGGAAAATTTTTCGCTGATAAAAAAGAAGAAATTCAATATATTTCTTTATTTAATATAAATCTTAGAATAAAATCCATCTTATCTGGATTATTTACTATATATTATTTATTTGCTTGTATTCAATTCTTTATATTTTTCACTATATACTTTAGTGACTATGGACTGGGAGGACCTATTTATATGACAATATTCTTTTCTATTTTTATACTATATCTTATAATTTTCACAGTTCTTTTTTTTAAAATAATATCTTAGCAAATAATATTTAGATAAAGAGAATAACAGTTAAACTATAATTCGATAATTTTTCTTAACCTTTTATAAGTACTTTAAATATAATAATATAAAGAATAAGGATAGACTTATCGATACTCTAACTATAAATGTGAACAAACTTGGACATGGGGTCCTCACTTGTTCTAACCCGTCGTTAGAGGAAACGGGCGATTAACATGAATCATGATGTAGTACATCCGCATGAATATAGTTGTTGCTGGACCAATAGGGCGTTCATTCGAGCTGAATTGGAGTGGCGATGAATCACAAGATTTTCTTGGTTCTTCTTACCAATAAAGGAGAGAATTCTTCCTTTCGCGTACCTTCGATGATGTCCTAGCGTTCTAAAATCTGCATTCAGCATGCCTTTTTTATCCCAGAGTCTTAAGGTTTTCGTAGACACACTCAGTATGCTTGCAACTTGTCCAATTGATAAAAATAATGCATTCATGGGGATACTGTAAAATTTATCATGAAAAACTACGAGATTTTTTTGTAATGTCCCAGAGTGTTCAAATATTTTTCAACTAGTGGTTACTGTGGTATTAGGTATTAATGTAAGAGAGATATAAAAAAAGATTTTTTTCTACTTTTCAGTATTTTCCTTAAGAATTTCAGTTAAAATACATTTTTCACTTTCATTTAATTTCTCTATATTTCTGCTATAAACATCAAAAGGATCCTCACATTGATCGTTGAAAAGAGATAATACTATTGGCATAGCTTTCTGATAAAATTCATAATCACCTGTTTTGATAAATATTTCAGTTAATTCTCTAATAGAGTTGCTTTGTAATAATTCCATTTTCTCAGGATTATTTATTATTTCAGTATACGTCTCCATAACTTTTGTAAAAAAATCATTCTTACATGTCATAAAATATCCTCAAATATACTTTGATCTTTAATGTTTATAAAACTTTTTTTTTTTATGTTATTTTATATCAATATCATAATTTTCTGTAAAAAATTCTAATTAATATTCAAAAATATGTATAATGTGATATGTAAAGATATATTTTATTTTAAATAGGTTTTATTTCTGATTTAATTATATTTAATGAAAAATTTGCAGTGGAAATAAAACCAAATTAACCCCAAGTATCACTTTTTATGTAGATAGTAACTTTTATTTTACTATCTTATTTAAAAATAATTTTAAAGTATATTAGATCATAAATTTAAAATTAATAATTTGAGTATAGAAAAATACTGATTTACAAAGTAATATCCAGATAATGTGTAATCTGGATAACACTGGGTAATATTAACTATTATATTTATACTCTACATATAATATTTAGATCTTACTCTAGCAATCATATCAAGCATATTATGATAATTTGCTGAGAATATATATATTTAAAACAAAAAAATTGTGTGTGATAAAAAATGGGAATGTATAGAAGTTATCTTTTAAAGAATAATTTTTGGGCAAAAAAGGGAAATGAGAAAAGTGATGATGAAAAAGTCTTTATAAAGCATGATTCTATCGTTGGTGGTATATATGCAATCATACAAAGAGAAAACAAAGGAGTTAAAATTATTTCAGATGGAGAAGAACATTTTTTTAATAATTTTGATAAATTAGATTTATTTTTAAATCAATTACATCATAGAAAAGATAATTTTATAAAGATTCTTAAGAGAAAAAACATCTCTCAAAGACTTAGAACATTAGATATTTAATTTTAAATAATTCTTTTCATTGAAGGATTAATATAAAAAATTTGTCCAAGAATGCATGAAATATTTTAAAAATATTTCAAATTAGGTTTTTAGCTTTAAAATTTAATTAAGAATTTATAAATTTCCCATCTTTAATTTCAAACACAGAATTAGTCATTTTTGCTATGTTTATATCATGAGTAACAATAATTATTGTCTGAAATTCAGAATTATTTAGTGATTGTAAATATTTCATTATCTTAATTCCAGTTTTTGAATCTAAATCACCAGTTAACTCATCAGCTAATACAATACTCGGTTTATTAACTAAAGCTCTTGCAATAGCAACTCTTTGTTGTTGTCCTCCTGATAGCTCATTCGGTCGATGATTACGATGTTTACTTAATTCAAGTTTATTAAGTAATTCCTCAACTCTAAGTTTCCTTTCTGATTTTCCAATTCCACTTATAAATAATGGAAGTTCTATATTTTCATAACATGTAAGTACGGGAATTAAATTAAAAAATTGAAATATAAAACCAATTTCGTATCTCCTTAGATGAGTTAAAGATTTATCGTTCATATTATTTGTGTTTTTGCCATTGATAAAAACGTTTCCTTTAGATGGTTTATCTAATGCACTTATAAGATTTAATAAAGTTGTCTTTCCACAACCA
>CAZBEU010000400.1:0-2012 GCA_964491005.1 uncultured archaeon
AATTAGACGTGTTTCAGAATTAATGACAAGAAAGAACTCCAAATATCATGAAATACGTCAATCATTATTATCTTTTAATATTTTAGGAGACCTTCCACGAGGTTTTCTAATTCAATGTACTCTCAATTGGATCATGCTTTAGATGGAAGAACCGCTATAATTTAGCTATATTTACGAATTAAGGGAAGTGATGAAAAATGTAACAAAAAAATACTCGGTACTGTTTAGGGGTAAGTAGTTCAATTTGAGAATTTAGAGAATATAAAAAGATTTGAGGTCTAAAATTTGAAGAATATTACTGAATATTTTTATTGGATATTTAAACTATAGAATCAAGAATGAACAAAAAAAAGGAATACACTTTAGAATTTTATATAAAATTACAAATTTTTATAAATAATTTAAAAATTGTCTGTATAGCTTTATATTAAACGAATTTTATCTAATTTAAAGATGTAGAGTATTATGATATAGTGAATTCTATGTATATTTATCCATACTTTAAAGAATATGGTTTTTTGCTACAAGATTGTAAAAAAATTAGCAATTATCATTTATTTTATCAAAATATACATCCATTTTTTCCAAAAAAGAATCTATTCTTGAAAAATCATCAATAATCAATGTTAGGAACACTTTATGTTCATTATTTTTAAAAATCATAATTGAAATATCTTCTATTTGAGCGATAATTTTTTGTAATGATCTATCTCCAATTGTTTTCCCCAAACCATCAGCACTTTTTAAAACAGAGGCAATCATCGGGATTAATTCTTTATAATTATAATCTTCTTTTGTTTCTTTAATTAATAATCTACCATCTAAATAGGATAGAATTACTCCCAGAAAAATACCTTCTTTTTTGATTTCTTCAAGTATCTTTGATAATTTTTGATAGTTAGGACTATTTTGGATTTTATTTTCACTCATGATTTTAGGAAAACATATTCAATATCTAAAATAATTAATATGCATTTAATTAATTAATGTTATAGTGAAAAAAAGTTGGAAAATAAAGATTTAGTAGAATTAATAAAAGGGAGTAATAAATTCTTTATTATAAATGAATTAATCCCATTTTTAAAAATTCCTAGTTTTACATTAAATAAAGAAGGAATTAATCAAGCCATTAATTTTATACTCAAATATATCTCTGAATTTAGCGAGGATATTCAGAAAATTGAAGGAGAGGTAAATCCTTTAATAATAGCAAAAGTTTCAGGGAAAATTAAAACTCCTATTCTAATTTATATGATGTATGATACTCAACCTATCAATGAATTAAAAAAATGGGAATCTCAACCTTTTCAAGCAGATATAAAAAAAATTCCAGAATTTAGTAAATTAGGAAATTGCATTATTGCTAGAGGAGCATATAATTCAAAAACTCCTTTATTATCATTTCTCAATATCATAAAAATTCTAAAACAAAAAGAAAACTTACCTATTTCATTATATCTTGTATTTGATGGAGAAGAAGAAATAGGTTCCCCAACATTTTTAAAATTAATATCTACTAAAAAATTATTATTTGAAAATTGTACACATGTTTATTATCCTTCAACCAAACAAGATATAGATGGTAAAGCTATTATTAAATTAGGATATAAAGGAATAATTTCTTTTTCTTTAAGAACATCCTCTAAAAATAAACAAGTTCATTCTGCTTACAATAATATCGTACCAAATCCTTGTTTGGATCTTTTAAAACTAATTGATATTATTTTTAAAGATAATAAAATACAAATAAAATCTTTATCTGATGAATATAAACCTTCAAAAAAAGAACAGGGACTATTAGAAAAATTATCTTTAAATAAAGATTTTGGAAATATCTTGTTAAAAGCGGGAATTAATCAGTATTCAGCTCAAGATTCTTATCAATTATTTTTTAATTATTTATTCAAACCCACATTCAATATTTCCACATTAAAATCTGGATATTTAAAAGAGGGTATAAAAAATTCAATTCCGAATAGTGCCCTTTGTAATATTGATATTAGATTTGCCCA
>CAZBEU010000401.1:0-9890 GCA_964491005.1 uncultured archaeon
AGAAAGAAGAAAAAAAATTGCAAGAGAACAAAAAAATCTTCCAAACGAGTTAGAATTAGCGGAAATCCTTATAAAAAATTATAGATACAATGAAACCATTTTAAAATTATCAGAAAGACTTGATAAATTAGAGCAAACGAATAAAATAAAGCAAATTGGAAAAATTAAAACTATAATAAATCATCTTAAAAGCCAAACAAAAGTTCCACTAATAGTTCTTGAAGAATTTCATTTAAAGGATAAAAAAGAATTTAAAATAAGCTATGAAGCTCTTGATCGTGCTCAAAAATCTATAATGAAAAATAATTTAATGAAAGCAATATCAGAATTAAATGAAGCTAAATACAATTTAGAAAAAATTAATGCTGAAAATACAATTTTAAATAAAATTGAAGATACAATTAATTACTATAGAAATCAAATAGGGATAGATATAATTGAACCGTCAAATATTATTACTGAAAATCAACAATTAGAAGATTTAAAATTAAAAATTGCTCAAACTCGGGCAAAAAGAAGGAAAAGAGTTAAGGAACTAAAAAAAGAAGAATAAGAAAATTATATTGGAGGAATATAAAGAACCTTTATTAATTTTCTTCTGCAATAATATCTTCTAAAGAAGATTCCTTAATTTCAGATTCGAAATATTTACTGTAATTTTTTTTAATTTTTTCTTCAATTAAATATTCTGTTTTTATAAGATCTCTTATTCCAACTCTAATAGCTTCAGATCTATTTGGAAATTTCCCATCTGCTACTAAAATTTCTAATACTTCGAGATAAGATTCAGGTAAATTTACTGAGATTAATTTCATATATCACCACTAATTTAGATGTAATTATGATAAATAATATATATCTCGGTGATATTTAAGTATTCAGTGGAAGATAACCCCAAGAAAACCGACAGAAATATTATTGAAGCTGTATTAATAATTAGACGTAATATAGGAAAGTATATAATTAATTTTGTTTCAGATTATTATTTAATTTAATAATTGATATTTTAAAGATCATTTTGTTATAAAATTAATTAAGTATATATGTAACTATATACATGTAACATGTAACATTATAATAACAAATAAATAATTATAATATTATGAGCAATATACAATCACAACTAGAAGACCATTTAGCTAATGCAAAAGAATGGGAAAAAATGGAGACTCCAGTACCAGGAGTATTTGTAGTAAAAGCTCCAGGCACTAAAACTAAACCTGCACTTTTATATCTTGAGATAAATCCATTAAAAGAAGATGGAAATCCTATGAAAAGAAAAGGTCTTTTTATAGGAAGCAATGAAATGTATGTTAAATTTTACGAAGCATTAGCAGATGATAGAGTTCAAAGGTTAGTAAAAGAAATTGAAGAAATAAATCCAGAACAAAGTTCATCAAAAACAAAAAAACTTAAAATGTAATTTTTTTTTTTTTGCATTTTTATTTTATTTTCTTAAATACTTTTTATGCTTTTTCCAAAGAAGAAATTTTAAAAATATTTAATTTGTTTATGTTTATTAGTATATCAATCTTTATTTTACTAAAAAATCAAAATTAAATATATCAAATCTTTTAATAATTATAAATATTTAATAGTCTTATATTTTTTAATTTAGATAATATATTATTTAAAATGGTGGTAAAATGGCAGAAGAATTCGATGGAAAACATTGTAGTGAGTGTGGAGGTGATAGCTTCTCGGCTGTCCATGATGAATGGATGCGTAGAACCTTTTTCTTCGTTGAAAAGGGTCAATTAAAGATGTGTAGTTCATGTGGAGCTAAATATCTTGTTTGTCAGAAATGTGGAAATCTCTATACCCGTGTTCATCCCGCTTTAGAGCCATGGGAAGTTTCTCAATCTTGTCCCGTATGTAATGCGGTAGATCCTGAAGTAAAAGCTTGGGATGGAACATCAGCAAGACATTATTAGAATTTAAATTTATTATTAATTAAAAAAAATATTTTCACAGTTCTATTTTTTGTATTATTTTCATAAAAGAAATTTTAAAAATAACAAATTCATAGATAAGTATTGCTCAAGTTATCATTAGATGAATTTTATTTTTTGATTAAAAGAATATTTAAAACTATGTGTACACTAATGTAAATATAAAGTAAGAAGAATATAAAATATTATGTTGTTCTATTATGGAAGATACTAATATTAAAGTGGAGATAGCTTCACCAGAACAAATAGATTCTTTAAGAGAATTAACCAAACTTTTAGTTGAAAGTCTAGGTCAAGAATTTGAGTCTAAAAGATTTGATTGGGGAATTCGTCGAAGGTTATATGATCCTTTGCAACGCCATGGAATTTTGATAGCAATAGATGAAAACACTGGTAAGGTGGTAGGAATGATTATTGCTGAGCTTAGAATAGATCCATTTGGCAAATCAGAAGGTTATATAAAGCAATTTTATTTAAGAGACGAATATCGGGGTAAAGATATAGGTAAGATATTGTTAGAACAAGCATTAGAACACTTAAAGAAGATCAAGGTAGAAAAGGTAAAAGTTAATATTCGAGAACAAGCAATAAAAACATTTGAACTTTATAAACAAATGAATTTTAAGAAAGCATATGAAGTTCATAAATTAGATTTATCAGACGATTAATATTTTTAAAATTTAATATTAGTTAATGGAATTATAGCTTTGAATAATCCTTTTATGTGTTATTTGTTAAATACCTGAAATAAATAAAACAATTATAACACCTATAAAATATGAACTCAGATTAGCTGCTGTAGATATTCCTAAATAATCTGTTTTTTCTTTTCTTAATATTCTGTTATAATATAAATTAGTGAAATAGTATTTTAACATTTGAGACTCGATTATAATAGGAATAAACTCAATAAAGAAAAGAATTACCATTGAAAGAGAAAAAAGATATAATCCCGTGTAAAAAACAATAAGATGAGTTAGAGGGAAGGTTATAAGATTCATAAAGAATATATATAAGATAAAGGAGGCATAATTTGATAAAACTCTCCTTCTTAAGAATAAATATATTATAGTTAGTTCAATAAAATAAGAGAGTAAAAATATAATTGGGAGAATTATTAGCAAATATTCTTGATATATGATATAAACATTAGGGATTACCATATTGGCTTTAACTAAAGGTATAATTAAAGACAATACAATAAAGCTTATTGTTGGATAAATAATTTTTTTATTCATAATACATAGAATGATTTTTTTTTTTTATTGTTAAATATTTGTGTTTTTCTTAATGTTTTGTTGGGATTTGTCAATCCAGATTAAATCATACAATAATAGCTACAAAGGAATAAATAAATTCATAATTACGCCCAAAGAAAAAGATGATATGTTTGCCAATAGTACTATATAACCAAGATATTCAATCTCATATTCAATTATATCCTTATAATATAATTTTTTAAAGAAATAACGTAATAGTATAAATTCTATTGAAATAGGGATCATTTGAACTAATATACATGATGATAAAGAATACCAAAAATAATAACCTCCACCTGGAAAATACACAATAACATGCGTTATTGGAAAAGTAACGAGATTTACGAATAAAATATATATTATAAACCTACTATAGTTTAATATATTATTTCTTCTTGTAAGTAGATATATTACAGTAAGTTCGATTGAAAATGAAATAAGAAAGACTGTAGGAATAATAATCATTAAATAATCACTAAAATTAGAATATAATTCCCAAGGAGGAAGATAATTTTCGTTAGCTTATGGAAGAATTAATATTAATATAAAAGTGAATAATGAAAAAAACACAAATATCTTTTTTTTTATCATAATAAGGATATTATTTATAACTATATTATTAAATATTTGTGTTTTTTTTAATATTTTTATTAAAATTTATCTCAGTCAATACATATAAAAAATTATTATTCTGTTAATTTGTAGCAAAGAAAATTTAAATTCTGCGCTTGTAAATATAGATTAAGATACAATAAAAAATTATTTAAAGTATAACAATGAGTACTGATTTAGAAACTCCTTGGGTTGAGAAATATCGCCCTAAAAGTTTTGAAGAGATTGTTAGTCAAGATATATCTACTACCAATTTGGCAGAATTTATCAAAAAAAGTTTTGATATGCCTCATATGATTTTTACTGGTCCTGCTGGAACAGGTAAAACAAGTACAGCACTGATAATCGCAAAAAAATTGCTTAAAGGAGATAAATATTATAGAAATGTATTAGAATTAAATGCATCAGATACTGTAAGGATGGATTATGTTAGAAATGAATTGAATAATTTTGTTAATCAAAATATGATTTTAAAAGAAAAGGAAGTTAAAATCGTAATTTTGGATGAAGCAGATAATATTCCAAAAACAGTACAACAAACCTTGAGAAGAATTATTGAAAGTTCTCCCCCAAATGTAAAATTTATTCTGATGTGCAATTATATTAATGAAATAATTGATCCAATAATATCTCGGTGCGCAGTATTTAGATTTTTAAAACTTTCGGAAGAAAATATAATAGAACGATTAAAGTACATAGTAAAACAAGAAAATTTAGCTCTTCCAAAAGGAAAAGAAAAGGAGTTTTTTGAAATGCTCTATTTTATTTCTGGAGGTGATTTGAGAAAAGCAATTAATACATTACAAATGTCGGTAGCACTTCATCTCTTAAAAGATTTGGATACTGATGAGATTTTAAAGATTTCTGGTTTTTTAGAAAAACCTACTATGGAAAAACTAATAATATCTTTAATAAAAGGAAATTATAAAGAAGTAAAAATGATTTTTGATTCCATATCAAATATTGATAGTAGAAATTTCCTAAGACAATTAAATAAAATAATCTTAAGTATTGATAATATGGACAAAAAGGATATTCTTAAAATAAAAACGTATTTTGGAGAAATTGATTATCGAATTTCTCAAGGAGCAGATGAGTATATACAACTTATTGCATTATTATCAGATATATTTTTAAGAATTAATAAAAAGGATAAAGAATAAAAGTATAAAATAGAAATGATATGACTGAAGAAAATCCAATTTGGCGTCTTAAATATTTGCCAAAAGCTTTAGATGAAATATATGGAAGAGATTTATTAATTTCAAGATTAAAAGAATTTATTAAAAGTAAGAATTTCCCTCATTTACTATTCGTGGGTTCTAGTGGAATTGGAAAAACAACAATAGCAAATCTTTTCTCTAAAGAATTTTTAGGGGACTATTTTGATGCGAATCTTAAATTAGTTTATGCAGATATCCCCTTAACCCAAGAAGAGCGATCTCAAGCTAAATCGGAATCTTATATCTCAACAAATAAAATTGGGAGTATGGCAGGAAAAAGTATAACCACTCCTGCATTTATTCAAGTTAAAATTAAGCCTTTTGTTCAATTAAAAGTATTAGGAAATGTTCCTTTTAAAATATTAATTGTAAAAAATTTTGAAGCATTAGGGTCTAATCAACAAGGATTTAGAAGATTAATGGAAATCTATGGTAATAATTGTCGAATGATATTGTTAACAACTAAGATATCAGGTATAATTGATCCTATTATTTCAAGATGTCAATTATTTCTAATTCCTCCATTGAAATATAATAAATTCGAGGATTTAATTCTCAAAATATCCAAAAAAGAGTCAATTGATGTAAATATCGATATTATTAACATAATATATAGAATTACTGAAGGGAGAATATCCAAAGCAATTGATTTACTGCAATTAAGCAGTATAAACTCAAATATTATTGATGAGAAGGTAATATTTAAAAGTGTAAAGAAATTTAAAAATGAAGATATTGAAAATTTGATTCTCAATAGTTTTAAAGGAGATTTTAAAAAATCCAGAATTATGTTTAGAGAAATTTTATCAAATTATAAATATAATGCAAATGAATTATTTCAAAAAATGCTTGAAGTTATTATTAATCTACCAATTTCTAGGTTCGAAAAATGTAAGTTAATAAATTTAATAGGAGAGGCAGATTTTCGAGCCTTAGATGGAATCGATTCAGATATTCAAATATCAGCCTTTATATCAAAATTAAATGCTTTTGGAGAATTTATGTGAGATAGATATGGTTAAAAAGAAAAATGATAATATACCGTGGATTGAAAAATATCGGCCTAAAAGTATTAAAGACATGGCACTTCCAACTGCTAAATTAAATCGTCAAAAAGTTAATTTAGCAGAAGAATTAACCAAATTTATCGATAATTTTTTCAGAGAAATAAAAAATATAAATAAAAAAAATCAAGAAATAAAGGTATTTAATAGAGGATGTTTGGATAAGGAAAGAAAAGAAATAATAAAAATACCACAAGAAAAAACTGCTATTCTACTTGAAGGTCAACCTGGAATTGGAAAGACATCTATAGTTTATGCTCTTGCAAATGATATGAATATGGAAGTCATTGAGACCAATGCATCTGATACTAGAACAAGAGAAGCATTAGAATCAAAATTAAAAGAAACTACCAAGTCTAAAGGAATTATGGATTTTATTTCTGAAACAAAAAGAAAATTAATTTTAATTGATGAGATAGATGGAATATATGGTACAAAAGATAGAGGTGCAGTACCTACTATTTTAGATTTAGCTAAAGACACACAATTTCCTATAATTATGTGTTCTAATGAATATAAACTTAATTTACAATCATTATATAATGCAATCCCTCGATACGAGGTCAATCCTCTTTCAAAAGATGAAATCCTAAAAATCATAACTAAAATATTATCTTTGGAAAATATAGATAATATTAATCAATCAGATTTAGAACTCATAATAAATAAAAATGAGGGAGATTTACGAGGAATTCTTAATGACCTCCAAGCTTTAAGTCAAATCTCTAATGAAACTCCTGATGAGAGAAATAAATTAATAATGAGCCTTCATAGAGATACAACAGAAGAAATATTTAGTATAATAAGAGATTTATTTCAAAAAGTAAATACATTAAATGAAGCTCGTGCAATAACAAACAAATCTGATGTGGATTATAACTTTCTATATAAATGGATAAATGAAAATCTCCCAATGTTCGTTTATAATAAAAAAGATCTTTCAAATGCTTTTGATTATTTATCAATCGCCGATGAAATTTTTGGAAGAATCAAAAAAAATATGGATTGGTCATTATTACCCTATTTTTATGATATATTCGCTGGTGGAGTAGCTATTGTTGGAAAAGAAAATAGAACACAGGGATATAAACCAGTAAATTTTCCTCGATATAGTACCTCTAGGTTTTTCTCTTTAAATGCAGCAGAATCAAGTCTAATCGAGAAAATCCAAGAAAAATATCCTTTATCTCAATCTGAATTATTTAGAGATTTTATTCCTTTTTTAAAGATTTATTGTGCTATTAGTCGTAGAAATTTGAAAAATTTGAGCGATTGGTTAGATTTAAATGCAAAAGAAAAAAAATTGCTTAAATAAAAAAAAATTGAATTTTCTTCTCCAATTCAAAAGAATACTGATAATGTATAAAAAATTGAACACAGAAGAAAATATATAACAAATATATAATGTATTATGGGTCTTTTTTCAATGTTTTTAGGAACTTTAAAATAAAGAGTTTCCCATATTGTTCTCCATATCCAAAATAAAGAAAGGAAAATAAGAATGGATAGTTCTATACTTCCTTTTTCTGCTAGTCTTGATGCAAAAGTTATAGAAAAAATACCAGAAGAAAACAAAAAAAGAATTAAGGCAATATTTATTGTATATAATATTTTGTAGTTAACAATGGCCTTTTCTTTAAAAGATATTTTCCATTTAAAAATTCTGGAAAATTGAGTATGAAAAATACTCATAACTATTGAAAAAATACCTCCAAATATGATTAAAAATTCAGAAAAATTCATTTTTTTTATCTCTTTTATTATTGATTTATGTGCACGATCGCACAATGGTGCAAATGAGAAAATATTTAAAAAGTTTTTTATTCTCTTTTAACTATACAAATTCCTTTTTTAAGAAATATGAGTCAAAAAAAAATTGGTAATAAAGAAGTCATTTTAGAAAATAATTTATCGGAATTAAACGAATATGAAAAAAATATAATTGATTCCTATGGCAAACTATGGGAAATGAGAGGTTTATATTTTATAATAGGTAAAATATTTGGAGTTCTTGTTTTACGTGCTTTTAAACCTCAATATGGTTTGACTCAAGAATCAATTGCTAAATTTGTTAATCGTTCAGTAAGCTCAGTGTCTCGTTCATTATCATCATTATTAAAAGCAGGCAAATGTCATTATATCGAAGTTATAAATGAAAATCATCATAGAGAGAGAAGATATTATGTTACATTAAATTTAAAAGAATTAACAATTGACCAATATAAACAGATCATTAATCAAACAATATTTTTTAAAGAGAGAATTCAAAATATTTATGAACAAATGTCTGAAAATGATAAAAAAGATTTCTTAATTACGTCACAATTTCTACAAGCATTAAAAATCAACTTGGAGAAGTTAATAAAATTTAATGAAAACGTAATGGAGTTAAGTAATCAACTTTAGGATATCGTATAAGTGCCATGAAAGTCCCAAATTCAATAATTAATCTTATCTCTGAAAAAGTAATTTCAAGATTTTTAAAATATGTAAGAATTGAAACAATATCTGATGAAACATCAAATAAATCCCCTTCAACTGATAGTCAAGTTAAATTTGGTAAATTATTAATAGAAGAAATGGAAGAATTAGGCATTAAAGAAATTATTCATGATGATAATGGTTACATTTATGCGAAAATCTCTCCTAGTATGGGATATGAAGATAAACCGGCAATTGGGTTTATTGCACATTTAGATACATCTCCATCTGTAAGTGGAATAAATATAGAACCCATTATTCATAGAAATTATTCGGGATTAGATATAATTTTTGAAAAAAATCCGTCATTAATTTTATCACCTAAAGAGAACCCAGAATTATTAAATTATATCAACTCTGATATTATAACATCAAAAGGAGATACTCTTTTAGGTGCTGATGATAAAGCAGGAATTGCCGAAATTATAACAGCTTCTGAAATTTTATTAAATCATCCAGAAATAGAGCATGGTCCTATCATTATTGCTTTATTTCCAGATGAGGAAATAGGAAAAGGAACTCAATATGTTGATATTTCAAAACTCCCAAGAATTTGTTACACTATTGATGGTTCTGAAATTGGATTAATACAGATTGAATGTTTTGATGCTTGGAAGATAAAAATAATATTTAATGGTTTAAATGTCCATCCAGGTTATGCGAAAGATATTATGATTAATTCTATTCAAATAGCATGTGAATTTTTTAATGAAATTCCAAAATTAGAGAGACCAGAAAAGACTAAAGAAAGAGAAGGTTTTTATCATCTTAGTTTCTTAAAGGGAAATGAAGAAAAATCTGAAGCAATTTTGATAATACGAGATTTTGAGGAATCAAATAATCAAAAAAGAATATCTTATTTAGGAGAACTTAAAAAAAAATTTGAAGAAATATACAAAGGAGTTAAAATTACTTTTAATACTGAGCATCAGTATTCTAATATGAAAAGGTATATAGAAAAAACACCTTATATAATTAATTTTGCAAAAAAAGCAATAAAGATGGCAAATCTAGAACCAATCATTCGAATAATTAGAGGTGGAACTGATGGGGCCTATTTAAGCCAAAAAGGGATTCCCACTCCAAATATATTTGCAGGAGGGTATTTATTTCATTCAAAAAAAGAATTTATCCCAACTATTGCGCTAAAAAAAGCTACTGAAGTTATCCTTAATCTGATTTTGTTATATGGTAAAAATAATTTTGAACTACTCACCCCTAAAGGAGTGAGATTCTTAGGTTAACCATCAACTAATTTCTAACACTAATGGGCGGCTCAGACACCCTCTATCCCCTATC
>CAZBEU010000402.1:0-1663 GCA_964491005.1 uncultured archaeon
TCTATGAGGACAATCTTTTTTTTTATTCTTAAATTTCTCCTTAAAATCACTAGCAGAGCAGAAACACACATATGCAATATTGTCTTTAATTAATTTTTCACAATATTCGTAGTAAATTTCCAAACGATCACTTTTATAATAAATTTTAGAGTATTTTACTCCTAACCATTTTAATCCATCCTCAATTAAATCATAAGCTTCTGGAAGGACATATTTAGCTTTTGGAGTATCTCTTAATGATTTAGGACTACCTATTGTATCATCAAAAAATAAAATAAGCTCTCCATTGTGTTTTTTTATATATTGATCATTCAATACAATCATTCTTGCATTTCCAATATGTAAAGCACCACTTGGATAGGGTGCTAATCTCATAACAAGTTTATTATAGTTTTCCAGATTTGGCAATTCTGGTAATATTTTTATTTCCTTTTCTGATTTTTCTTTATCTAAAGCATTCGGATCTAATTTTAATAATGTGTCTTTTTGTTCTTCTAAACTAAGTTCATTTATTTTTTTGATAATTTCATCCAATAAGGGATTTATTCTTTGTACGAATAAACGTAAATCCTTATTTTGAGCCATTAATTTTCCCATTATTGCTTTTCTATTTGGTTTTCCATTAAAAGAAACAGCATTTTTTAGCCCGTTCAACCACAGAATATTCTTTATTTCTTCGTCATCCATATTGAAGACCTTGTATTATAGATTATTTCTTTATAATTAATGAATATAACAATAAGGATAATTTTTTCTAATAAAAAAAATAATTTATTATTAAGAATTTTTAAATGAATTTGTTTAACTCTTATATACAAATTAATAGAAATATTTTGAATTAGTGATATTAAATGACATATTATAGAGGATATATCTTAATAAGATTAAAGATTGTAGGAAAAGAATGGAATGTTGTTGATAAATTAAAAGATTTACACTCAAAGGAAAATGGAGAAGATTGGATGGTTACATACGCTACTCCTGTTTATGGAGGATGGGATATTATTGTAGAATGTAGTTTTAGCAATTTAAATGAGCTTGATAAAATAGTGACTTTTTGTAGAGTTGATGATGAACTATCACAATGGATAGAAGAGACAACAACTTTAATGGGAACAAAAAACGATTATAAATAAATAAAACGAGAAAATTTTCTTTTATCTTTACTTTATTTTTAAAAAGATTTAAAATTTAGACTTCCCCTTATTTTTGCCACTGATATTTGATCTTAGATATAATTTAAATAAATTCTATCAATAATTCTAATTATTATTGCTTTTATTATTTCAACTCTTCAATAAAATTCTTTAAAAAACTGTAATTATATATAAAAATCGAAAAATTCTTCACTCTCTTCTCTTTTTAAATTCTCGCTTTTCTTTCTTAAAAGTAATCCTTATTTTGAATTAATTTAGAGGTGGAAAGAAAAAAAAGAGAATGAAAAAATAAAATCAATGGAATCAAATCATAAAAAAATCATATTCCCTAATAATATTATAATCTATTCTTACAGTTACTTAAAATCTGGACATTTGTGAACATTCACAAACTCCTCTTGAGTGACTGGTAACTGACAGTCGTGATACCCCCCTATAGAGAATATCAATATGGATTCTCGATATGAGAATTAAATTTCACATTTGAGGGAACTCCTCTTAAAAAA
>CAZBEU010000403.1:0-3739 GCA_964491005.1 uncultured archaeon
ATTTTGATTTAATATTTTTAAAAAATATTGCATTATCCTTGCCAATGTACGAGCACCAAAATCTTTAAAGCTACAAGTTGGACCTCTATCTAAGTAACATATATAATCATTAACGGTAATTTTATCTATAGGTATTTCAAAATTTAATGCATCCTTTATAATTTTCTGGAGTTCCTTATTTGGTACACTATCTTTGATTATATTAGAAAGTATAATAAATGACATTTCTGAAAAATTTAGATCTTTAAAAGAAAATATATCTTCTTGTTCTAATTTTGGAATATTATCAAGCATATATAATCCTTTATCTAAAGCTTGACCTCTTAATATCGCTGTTTTAAAGTCAACATTTTCTGTTTTATAGTTTGTTGAATGAAACATAATAATAATAGTATTTAATATAAAAATCCCAAAAAATCTTATGTTAATTAAAAATCAAATATAAACTTTTTATTATGCAAAAATTTATTTTTCCAAATAATATTAAGATAGGAATGAGTCGTTATTGAGATTATACAGAAGAACTGTTGGATTTAACTTCACAAAAACATCAACAATATTACTTTTAATTGCAGTTATTTTTCTCGGAATTATTATTTATCTTTCGACTATTGAAGATACAATTTGGGGATACCTTGTGTTTATTTTTATTCTTTATATAGCAATTATTTATGCAATATATGGAATATGGGGAAGAGATATGCCACATGATTAATATTTTCAAAAATCCCCTGAATTAACTCTTATAAAATCGTTTTTTTTTTCTATCTCTAATATTCTATCTATGACCTCTTGGGGAGTTATAGCATTATAAATTTGATCTGATCGTCTATCATCTAATTTTTGTCCAGCTATTTTAGAGGACCATCCTTCCACACCAGATAAAGCTATAATTGGTTTTCCATAAATCCATGCAAAACATATTTCAGAAAGAGTTCCTGCTTTACCTCCAATAGCAACAGAAATATCCCCACTTAATACAACAATTAAATTTCTTGCTTGAGAAAAAGGTACTGGAATCGCTATATCAATATACTTATTTGCTGCACTTTTTTCTTTATAAGGTATAATTCCAATTGTTAATCCATTCTCCTGCTTAGCTCCTTTACAAACTGCTTCCATAGCTCCAAATAATCCCCCGCAGGAAATCGCATAACCATTTTTTGCTAATAATCTCCCAACCTCTATAGCGATTTCTTCAGTTCTCTTATCTATTTCACTTCCACATATAATTGAGACTATTCCTTTACAATCCCTTTTAAAATTAAAATCTATCATTTTCAACTTAAAAATAAAATTTCCTTAGTATAAATTTTTTATTTAATATTATTTATGGCTCTATGAATACTAATGAGATCATTTAATATCGCAGAACCTGCTTCATATCCTCCAGCACCTCTTCCCATAATTATTATAGGTCCAGAGTACGTTGTTTGAAGTTCAATAACATTTAAAGTTCCTTCAATATTTAAAGGTGAATCTTTTTCTATTAAACGTGGTTCTACTATAAGAGTGTCTTTTTCAGCAATAGCTAAATGCTTAATAATCAATCCTTCTGACTTAGCTAATTCGATAGCATGTTGGGTAATTTTAGAAATACCTTTAATTTTTACCTCCTTAATTGTTTTTGACCAGGAAAATAATTCATTCGCCAAAATAACAAGTTTTCCAGCTGCATCATAACCTTCAATATCTAAGGTTGGATCTGCTTCTGCATAGCCCAACTCCTGTGCCTCTTTCAATGCTACTGAAAAAGCAACACCTTCTGATGACATACGGCTCAATATATAATTTGACGTACCGTTTAAAATAGCTTTTATACTTATTATTTCATTTCCTTTAAGTGAATCTTTAATTGAGAGAATTGGAACGTTTGAAGCAACTGTTGCTTCGTATTTTATTAAGAGGTTTTTTAATTTTGCTAAATCATGAATTTCTTTATATTTTAGATAAAATGGTCCTTTGCTAGATGAAATTACATTAATATTATTATTCAACGCCTTAAAAATATGACTTAATGCCGGTTCACCCGTATTTGGATTAGTTGGTGTTGTATCAATGCATACGTCTAAATTTAAATTAGAAATTGAATCAATTGCTTTTATGTTTTCTTTCCAATCCTTATGACTTCTAAATTTCTTTCCCAATGAAAGTATTTCATCGATATTAATACCTTTTTCATTGATTAAGGCACCATCATATTCATAAATAGCTATTACTTTATATTTTAGATTTAAATTTTTATTGAGATAATTTTCTTTAATTTTTAGTAATTCCAAAAAACAAGATCCTACATTTCCTTTACCAATAAGACCTATTTTAATAAACATATAAAACAATTTGAAATATTATTTATTTTATAATATTTAATACAAAATGAGATAAATTATTTTTGAGATTTAATTTACTTCTAAAAAAAAGAACAAAATAAAAATTAAAATTTTATTAGGACCGAATAAGAATTAAATCTTTTTCTTGACAAATTTTATTTATCTCACTAATTACATCTTCTTTTGTAAAAGATTCAGGGAAATTAAATTTAAATTTAACATCACTAACTTCAGATATTTCTGTAAATTTTGCTTGTAATTCTGAGACTTTTATTTCTTTTAGAGCTAATCTTTTAATTGTATCTACAACATCGGTGTCAAATACATGACCTGTTAATATAACAATAAAATTATTTTGTTCTATACCCATATTTATATTATCTATTTGAATTTGACTTTTTCTAAGTTCCTGTTTAATATTTTCTAATTTTTTTTCTCTTAATTCTTCATTTAATTCAAAAGATATATTTACTGGGATCATATTATTGATTTTTTTATCATGATGATGGAGTATCCCAAAAATATTACCTCCATTATTAGATATTGGTTTTATTAATTCTATTAAACATCCAGGAGTATCTGGAATTCTAACTTCTAAATTTATCATTTTTAATAATATTTATTTATTTATTTATTTATTTATATTAATAAGAGGGATTTGAATAACGTAAAAATTCTGGAATTCTTTCTCCACATTCTGGACATATTGAGAGCCCCTCGGGAATTATTTCTTGACAATTTGAACACATTATTTTTTTTGCTGGTAATCCTTCCACTTTTTCATATTGTTTTTCTGTAGAAACAAATTTTTCTGGAGATGAAATCTTATTACCAAATTTTAACTTTTTAATAATAATATATATTAATGGTATTGAAAATAGACCAAATAAAAGTAATCCCGTTATATATCCTAAACCTAGGATCGACTCAAATGACTGATTAACAGTGAAAAGTCCACTTATATTTAATGTAAATTGATATTGCCCTGGAAATACCAATAATTTAGGTTGTATATTTATAATAAATGTTTGTGTAATATTCTCAATTAAATTTAACGATTTAATTATTGAATTAAAATTATCTAAACTACCAATATCATCAATAAAGATGTTAAGTATACCTGTTTGATTTGAATGAGTAATAATTTTTATTTGACAATCAAACCAGAAAATATTAGGAGTTGATATTTCTATAGTATGAGTTCCTAATTGAGCTGATTTTATATTTGTATTATGAAGTTTAATATTGATATTTTTATAGATATTTGAATAAGATGAAAAAGTTACTATGATTAAAATAAATATAGTAATGAATATAATAATTCTACGGTTTTTAAACAACATATAATACCAATATATTTATTCTAGAATTTAATAACATCTATAGAATTTTTATTATTATTTAATTTC
>CAZBEU010000404.1:0-3880 GCA_964491005.1 uncultured archaeon
ATTTATTTTATAACTGATGAAGATATTATAGATTTGGATCTTATTCCTTGGATAATTGAATTAATAAATAAAAAAAAAAATCTAAATCTTATTATTGGCACTGTATTAGATAAACGAAATGGGATAAATAAGATTGTATATCCTTTTGGAGATCATATTTATAGACCTGGTCCTCAAGCTATTTTAAATTTATTTTTCAAAGAAGGGTATTTAGCTGGAATTATTATAAGAAGAAATTCTGTTGAAATTGATGAAGCTAAATTGCATGTTGGATGCATTTACATACACCATGTATTAATGCTACAAGCAATGGAGAAAGGATATGCTATGACCAGTTCGAAAATATTTTGTCATATTCCCGATAGAAAACTTGTTACTGAAATTTATATGATTAAATCATATTGTAAAAATAAACCTTACTATTCTCCATTAGGTATCCTCTCTCAATTAGAAGATAGAAATAGAATTATATCTGAAATGTTAAGTAAATATCCAAAAGTCCAATTAGTTTTATTTGAAAGAGAATATAAAAAATGGGCACAAATAATAGCTAGAACTATATTTTTATCTCCCAAGAGTTTTATTACAGAAAATTCTAAAATAATTAAAATCCTAAAAAAAAATAAAGAAATTACCAGATCACACACCTTCTTAATTGAATTTTTCAGAGAAAGCAGTCGTTACCTTACATCAATTAATTTTTGGCGTAATAAAATTTTCAGATTGAAATAAAATCTTTATTTTTTAATTATTTTCATAATTTTATCCACGATATTTTCTCACAAACAATTTTTGATTTACAAAATTATATCCTTCTTTTGCATTATGTTCTCTTTTTTTCTCATCTTCCAAATAAAATTTGATTATCTTTATATTTTCTTCAGTGGAGTTAAACCAATCCAAATGAATTCTTCTTTTTTTTAAAAACTAAACAATATTTATTCGGACGAGTGAAGAGTATACTTCACAAACATGTTCTTCTTATGGTGTGATTCGCAAGTTAAACCGAAAGTATCGAGGAATATATATATGTAAGGATTGTAGAATGGTGTTAAATGCCGATGTGAATGCATCCATTACTATTTTACAAAAAAAAGGCCCTAAATCCCAATGGATAGGGGATAGAGGGTGTTTGAACCACCCATTAGAGTTAAAAATCTGTTGATTGGTAACCTACGAATCTCACTCCTTTGGATATGAGTAGTTCAAAGAGTAAAAATAAATCTATTCCTAATACTTAATATCCTCTGTTTAAAAAATCAAAATCAATTCTTGAAAAATTTAAAAATATTTTTGATTGTCTCTATATTCTTATTAACTTTTTAAGATTATATTCGTTAATTTTCTACAACTATTTTCAAGTTAAGTGATATTGTATTATTCTAAAGATGTTTAAAAATTATTTGAAAAATTATCTTTTACAATATATCATACATCCTGAATATGAAAATATTTTTTTAAATCCTATTTCTCTTAGTAATTTAATAGCATATTTTGAATTTTTTTTTTCATTAATATAATGCGTTTCCATAATAATTCCTTTTCTTATTTTATCACCCAATCTTTCTTCTAGAATATTTTCTAATATTTCATATTCAGAGCCCTCACAATCAAGTTTTAAAATATCAATTGGTTCTTCTAAAAGTTCATGAAATGGGACAATCGGAACTGAAATCTTTTTACCTAATTTTTTATCATTCTCATTTAAAAACATACTAGAACTCGAAATATGGGGTACTATATAAAATTCTTTATTTAATCTTGTTTTTCCGACTCCAAAATTATTACCAATAATCTTTTCTTCTAATTTATTTTGTTTTATATTATTTTCTAATTCTTGGTAGATGAATTTATTAATTTCATATACGTTAACTTTTTTAGCACCCTTAGAAATAAAGTATATTGCTGTATCCCCGACATAACCTCCAATATCCATCACAATCTTATCTTTATAATTGTATTTTCCGTAAATTTCTGAGATAAAAACTTCAGATATCAATCCAATACCTTCAATAAAATTTTCATAATTAATAAGCAAACCATCGATGTTTAATTGAACACCTTGATTGATATTAACGAGTTTATAGTGTGCAGCAAATATTTTTATACAACGCTCAAGGGCAAATAATGTTTTTTTTGTACAATTTCTAAAAATAAATCCATTTTTAAATAAGATATGAGTTGTTTTTTTCAATTTAAAATAAATTAAAAAAATATTCATCCAATTCTTAATTTCTTTATCCCACCAAGGAAATTTAGTAAAGAAATAGAAAATCTTTGATAATTTCTTCATAAAATTATTTTTATTAGGAGCAATTTTATTTTTTATTTTATCAGAAAAGAATATAGAAAAGATCTTTTTTAGTAATTTACGCATATTTGTGTTTATTCCTGAATATATTATTAGAAGTGAAATGTCATTAAAATGTTTTTTTTTTTTGGATATAAAACACTATTCATTATATAATCTAAGAGTCTAATCTGATATAAAATTAGCATAAATATCTCCAGATGAAATGTTATTCGTCAGAGATTTTAATTCTTCAATAAAATCTTTAAGTTTAAGCCATTCTTTGGATGATAATTTATCATTAAAATGAGGAAAAATTTTAAATCTTACATCTCCTAATTTAGATAGAATAGTACAACATTCTTCAGCTAAATCAAAAAATTCTTTTATATATTCAAATGAAATATATTGAATTGGATGTGATAATCCCCTTAAAACATAGTTCTCATAACCTTCAACATCTATTTTACAAAATTTTGGAATTCCAAATTTATTAATTAAAGAATCTAAAGTTATAATCTCAATTGGTTGTTTTTTTTGCCATCTATTATTAATTGTAAATCTGGATTCTGATATAAATCTTGATGATAAGGAAGATAATTGTGTATTATAATCACATAATGCTATTTCTCCAAATCCATGTTTTTCTCCTACAGCTTTCTTAAGAAGTTTTACTTTTTTATTGTTATCAAAATATATTTTAAGTTTTTCAAAGCATCTTTCTTGAGGTTCGACTGCAACTACATTAGCACCTAATTTTAAAAAAATTTGAGTAACCTCTCCTTCCCACGCTCCAATATCAAAACATAGATCTCCTTTGGTAATAAAGTGAGAAAAAAATATGAATGCATCAGAAGAAACAGGAGTTAGTTTAGTGAAAATATATCTCTTTATTGGAGTGTATATTTCTAATTTCTTTAAAATTTTTATTAATTTATTAGTTAAAAGTCGAATTTGATATGCTATTGGAGATTTTTTTATTAATTTAATTATATATCTACGGATTTTATGTATTTGAAGGATCAATTTGAAAACCTTGTTAAAATTTCCCTTATTATTTATTTAAATCAAGATATATTTATGAAAAAGTATTATTTAATTAAAGATTATCTCTTGTTCTAATATAATTTTAATATTGGGCTTTCTAAAAGAGGAATTTTGAATTTATATTATCGATTCTAAATATGAAATTAATCGATCTTTAGCTGCTTTAAATGAATATTTTTTTTTTATTAATTCTATAGATTTTAAATTTGGTTTATATTCACCATTTAAAATAATTTTCATTTTTTCTATTAAATCATTTATGCTATTAGTTTTAAAATATAATGGATAATCTCCTAATATTTCTCTATGTACATAGGTATTCGAGACTATTGAGGGTTTATTTAAAAATGCAGCTTCAACTGGTGTCAATCCAAAACCTTCAAATTCAGAGGGATCAACATAAAATCTTACTTGATTTAGAATATTCATTAGTTCTATATAATCTTCTATATAAAAAGTAGGGCAATTTAATTTAATATTTTTGTCGGCATAATTCCCTATGACTGCTATTTTTAAGCCTAACTTATTAGCAGCATCTACAAA